>DTSG01000524.1 GCA_012965455.1 Planctomycetaceae bacterium
CAAAGATAACAGCTTTTATTTACGCCCGCACCTAGATTTTATATAACTTTTGTCCCTTCGCGGTGTTTAAAATACCGATGCACATACTAGACCGTTGATTATTTATTAGTCAGTGCTCGATGGTGTGAACTTTTGTTATGCAAAAGGGGCTGCGCTATGTTCGAAATCAAGCATTGTGAAACACAAGAAGTGCTTCTTCGTATCGATGAAGACGTGCTTGATGGGTATCATTTAGATAATGCCAAATTAGCTGGTGCCGATCTTTCAAATATGCAATTCCCCGGAGCGACATTTCGCAATGCTGATCTCCGCGGCGCTAACTTTGAGAATTCAAATCTCGAAGGGGCAGTTCTTAAAAGCGCCGATTTGACTCGCTGTAATTTTAAGAATGCAAATTTGCAGTATGCCGACTTAACGGATTCGTATCTTGATAATGCCATCCTCACCGAGGCTGACTGTTCACATGCTATTCTGCGATATACTAAATTAACGGATGCCGAATGCACGGGTACACTATTCTTGCGAGCAGACATGAGCTTGATTAATCTGTCAGGCTCAAATTGTAACGATGCAAATTTAGCTCATGCTGATCTACGCGGAGCAAACATGTCGACATCGAATTTCAACGGTGCTAACTTGACTGGCGCAAACTTACTAGATGCCAAGATGGCCAATATACAGATGGCCGGCGTTCATATGGAAAATGCCATTGGGCCACACGGCCACGTCATTGCTCCACCTAAAATCGCGGTTTCCAGATCACGTTGGTGGGAATTCTGGAAATAAAATCCAGTCAATAGAATAAACTCTATTCGTCTTCGCCGCCGTCATCCTGCTTGACCTTTTTCTTGCGCTTAAGCGATACCTTCTCGACTCGCACTTTAGGCAAGCCTAGTGGTGAATCACCTTCAACCCAGCGGTCTTCTTCAGCAAGTTTGGTCAAACGTTCAGCACGCGTTAATACATTGCGATTACTAATACTTCCACGAGCGACTCGTAAACTCTTATCAATTGTCATTTTCTCGACCTTAAAACCTGCTTGGGCGATTCGTCATTGAACGCCACAAGAAAAAACAGTTATTCCTTTGAACTCCTAAGTATAAAACCACCCAAGAACTTGGGCAACAGCCAATAAACCCTATTTTGGGAGTTTCGTACAGGATCTACACCTCATAAAACACTACTCGGCATCTTCACTGGTTAAGCCATCGATGGCCTTCAGAAAATCATTCACCGTCTGGTGACGCTTTGCCGGATCGACAGCCAAGCATGTCATAATTGCCGCGGCAAGTGTGGGGTGGAGTTTCGAGCGGTACTTGAAGATGTCCTCAGGTGGGATCGTGTCGTGGGTCAGTGCGGCTAGCCCGGTGTTGTCAGTACTTGGCCAAGGCAAGTGGAACGTACACAATTGATAAAATGACACGCCCATCGCAAAAATATCAACGCGATGATCCGTCCATTTGCGTCGAATAATTTCCGGTGCCATATACAAGGGTGTGCCCGTGCGATTACCTGGTTGGTGGTAAGACCTTTTATCCGGCAGCGATAACCCAAAGTCAAATAACTTCGCCGATTGACAATCTCGGCTGCAAATATAGTTACGTGGGCAGACATCTCGATGGATAAATCCTGCCTCGTGCACCGCCGCTAGCGCCTCAGCCATCTGCCGCAGTAGGTTTAAACGTCGACCTTCCAGCATCGAATCTTGATCGTAGATCATCGTGTGCATACCATTGCCCTTGAGGAATTCCATGACCATATAGGATTCCCCAGTCGACGTCGTGCCAAATTCATAAGTCTTTACTACATATGCATGTTCTATTTGAACCGCGATCTTTCCTTCCGATGGTTTTTTTAACGTCCTGAATCGTTGTTCAAACAACTCTGTTTTATTCGAATCGGCAATCTTCAAGCCAATGATATGGTCCGTGTCTCGATCGCGAGCCATATAGAAAGTGGACATCGTCCCAGATACGGACTTGCGTATTACTTCAAAACGTTTTTTAATGTCTACGTTTTTGCGGAAAACAACTTCTCGACCGTCACTCGGATTTTTTTGAGATGGTAATAGGGCTTTGATACTGTCAAATAATCCCATGACTTAATGATACCTTATATATTTCCTCAATCACTCAGACGCCTAGGCTGCCAGTTCAACATGCACAGAACACCCTTGATAAACAAAATATACAAGTGATACAACGGGCTTGTGTTGACTCGTCGGTTATTTGCCACAATAGTCAATAATACCAGCAATTTCACTCTTTAAACGACTTCGCGTCACGATGCGATCAATATAACCGTGCTCAAGTAAGAATTCACTCGTTTGAAATCCTTCCGGCAACTCAATTCCAATTGTCGCTTTAATAGTACGAGGCCCAGCGAACCCAATCAAGGCACGAGGTTCAGCAAAACAAATGTCCCCCAGAGCTGCGAAACTTGCGGCAACACCACCCATTGTCGGATTAGTCAATACAGAGATAAAGAGCCCGCCTGCATTATCAAACCGACCTAAAGCCGCAGAGACCTTGGCCATCTGCATCAACGACAATATTCCTTCGTGCATACGAGCACCACCGCCAGAGCCACTGATAATAATCAACGGTAATTGCTGCTCCGTCGCTCGCTCGATTAATCGAGTCAACCGTTCTCCTACAACGGAACCCATGCTACCCATAATAAAAGCGGAATCCGTAATTCCGATTGCTACACGACGAGCACGAATCATGCCGGTCCCGGTCAATGCGGCGTCACTCAATCCGGTTCTCTTTTGCTCAGCAACTAAGCGGTCAACGTATTTCTTTTTGTCTTCGAATTCCAACGGATCCGTTGGCATCAGGTTGGCATCCAATTCTTCAAACGTACCCGTATCTAAGACTTGGATGATACGCTGCTGTGCTGAAACATAAAAATGGTGTTCACATTCAGGACAAACCCCCAAACGCTCATCAATCGTTTGCTGATAGATGGTTTGTTGACATCCAGGACACTTCACCCACAGTCCTTCAGGGACTCCGCGCTTCTGTCGTTTTTCAGTTTCTGCACTACTCGCCATCAAACTATCCACAGATTTCTTGGTTGGTGTGACTTCACCACACTACGTTTTGAAACTCTTAAACCACTGCTGTTTACAAACAATAACGCATCAGCAACGTCGCCCACAAGGGGAAATTTACCTTAGCATATCTTAACATTTGTAAGCTAGCACACCGGATTAAACCATACCCTAAAAGTATAAAAGGGTCTGATTCCAGTGCTCCCTGAGTGGGAAAATCCCTTAATATGGGCCCTACAGGCTGCCCAAGTCATTTAGCTCGGCCATGGCAGCAGAATAGCTCGGTTGGCGAAAAATACCGGATCCCACGACCATCCAAGTTGCGCCGCTTTGACGACAGCGACCAATTGTTCCCGTGTTGATCCCGCCGTCGACCTCCAAAATAAAATCTAGGCTCCGCTCAGTACGTAACTGTACTAATTGTTCCAGTTTTTCTAGAGCAACTGGATTAAATGCTTGACCGCCAAATCCCGCATCAACACTCATCACTAAAACTAAATCGCAGTATTCTAGCGCGTCTTCAATCTCTGCGACGGGAGTACTGGGGTTAAGTGTGATGCCGCTGGCCATGCCCAACGAACGGATTTCCTGAACCACCTCCGCCGGTGAGCCGCACGCCTCGACATGGACAGTCAATAAGTCCGCCCCCGCTTCGCTAAATTGAGTAAGGTATTGCTCAGGGCGAGCAATCATCAAATGCACGTCTAGTGGTAACTCGGTATGGTCACGGATGCCCTTTACGACCGGCAAGCCATAAGACAAATTGGGAACAAAAACACCATCCATTACATCCAAGTGTAATGCCTCAACACCTGCTTGTTCGAGTTGGTATAGTTCAGTTTTTAGATCACCAAAATCACACAGCAATAGCGACGGTAATACCAATGGTCGTGGGTCCGCTGGATTGCGTAACTTAAGTATCTTGTCGCGTTGACTCATAAAAGAGTGCTCTTTCTATTCCCAATTAAAACACTAGTGGTTACCACTGATGATCTAAAATCAATGCCTGTGGTAAATCGTCAATGTGTTCTAATCCAAAGACATCCAGGAAACGTTCCGTCGTATAGTATATCGATTTACGCGGCTTTTCGTCTAACCGCTCAAGTCGGAGAATTTCTCGTCGAACCAATTCCCTCAGAATAGACTGACTCGGGCGGTCACGCATCTCGTCGATTTCATTTCGACTTATCCCTTGATTATAGGCTACGATTGCCAAAACATCGATTGCCGCCTGCGACAGACGTTTTTCCCGAATCTCGCCATAAAACCTCTCGCGCAACCCATGAAATTCCTCGCGCAACGCCAACACATATCCTTGGCCGACAGATTTAATATGTAGTGCCGAATTCTGATCATTATAGACCACATTCAGATCTTTCACCAACTCATGTATTTCACGCGCCGTCACACCTCGCATCATGCCAGCGACACTTTTAGCAACCAATGGTTCACCTGTCGGATGCCCAACAAACAACATTGACTCCAAAATCGATATTGGTGTCAATTCTGCGTTATCGATTTCCTCGGGTAACGCTAATGTCGCAGCTTCCTGAGAAATGGAACCATCGGCCTCATCATCTGTAACAGAATTGCCTTCCGAAACACCTTCATATGGGCTCTCACCGTCAGATACTAATTGCGCATAAACATCGCTCAGCTCATCCAACGATGCGCCCGTTTGGTCACTGCCCTGATAGAACTCATTAAGTCCCATTTGATCAGGGTCAACCGGCATTGCCCGCTGGGGCGACCTGTCTTGCTGGTCCTCTTGTTCCGCGTCTATAGAATCCTCGTTTTGCATGGCAATACTATAAGAATTCGCATCGCTTTACCACAAGGTCGAAAGAATCTTCGTGGCCTAAGTTAACCCGCCACAGACGTAGGAGGTTGGTCCCCATCCGTGGTAATTCGTGGATTTAGTGGTCCCTATTGCCGCGCACCAACCTGTTGCTTCATAAACGCTAATGCATCACGGGCTAACTGTTCTTCGGAGTCATACATCCGCCGCCAAATTTTCGTGGCCGCAGCAATCTCCGGTAATGCTAGGCCGAAAGCTTCGACAACCATCCAGCCGTCATAGCCAACTTCCAGCAAGGTATCAAAGTTCTCTTGCCAATTCACATTTCCAGTACCAGGTGTGCTGCGGTCGTTCTCCGAGATATGAACATGCGTTAATACGTCTTGGCAGGAACGAATCGCTTCGGCAATATTCTTTTCTTCAATATTACTGTGAAAGGTGTCGTACATCATACGGCAATTCGGGTGGTCCACTTCACGGACGAATCTAGCGGCATCACTGTGCGTGTTGAGCAAATATGTTTCAAAGCGGTTCAGGCATTCAACGCCTAACATGACTCCAACGCTACCCGCATGTTCGGCAACTTGCCGCATACTATCCACGCCCCATTTCCATTCATCTGCAGTCGGCCCCGCACCGCTGAAAATCCCCAACGCTGAATGATACGGACCCACTAGGCTCTGGGCACCCACCGCCGCGGCATTATCTAACGCTTCCTTGGTGTTTGCCACACCTAACGCACGAACTGCAGGATCTGAACTTATCGGATTGTCTTCCTCGCCTCGAACCGTAACAATTGTGCGTTCTAGGCCAATCGAATCTAGCCGCTCACCCCATTTTGTAAGCAAGTCTAAATCATAGGCAAACAACGGCAATTCAACTCCGTCGTATCCCATCTCTTTCAACGATTCCACAACGGGAATCATGTCGTCGTTCATCTCGCCTGTCCATAACAGCAGGTTCATTCCATATTTCATCGTTCACTCTCCTTCGAGTTCATTAAATGTTCGTCGTTTTTATTGTATCAGGACTTAATAATTCATGTTGCAGCCGCAACACGCGTTCCCGAAAACCGCTAAACAGCGCGACAATCGCATCGTCAAATTGTTCCAAACCAACCCGCTGCATGACTTGGTTCAAGCGATAAGCTAGTCGATCGTCATCGACGTAATCAAACAAAAACTGTTCACGTTGAAAAGCATCGAACAATCGGACAAAATCATCCGTCGGACGCTTTGCGACTCGATTGATGAACCTCTGAATGAACATCGCATCCACGGCCTGCATATTTTCATAATATCGCTCTAGAGCGCTCGGATTTTGTTGACTCAAATGAGCATCGAGTAATAACTCAATAACGATATGACCTAGAAACCAGGGGCGCATCGATTCATCATCTGGATGCACGTCGCGTATTGCCTTGGAAAACTCTAAATTCAGCTTTTGAAAGACTTCGTTCGCATGAAACCAACGGTCGTCATCTAGGTGCTGAGCGATCCCTCGTGCGACTTCGACAACCGCCGGATCTGCATCGTTGAAAAACGGTTCCAGCGATTTACGCCGTATCCGTACTTTGCGATCAATCACGCTCAACATGTCCGGCACGCCGGTGCTGGCCATAAACAACGGACGATCAAGAAATTCGATAGCATGGGATAAGTAATTCACGGTTGAATAACTTTAGCATATTGAATGTCAAATAAGAGCACGGAAACTAAAGCCTATTTAAGCGGGATTCCCGCGATGGCTTGCCAACTGCCGTCTTCAGCAGACTTTAACACAGCGTCGCAGACTTTTTGAGTTTCCAATGCATCTCGGAAAGTTGGCCCTGCCGGTGTACCACTCGCTAAACCTTCAAGGAAATCAGCGACTTGGTGAACAAAGGTATGCTCATAACCAATTTGCAATCCAGGTACCCACCAATGATCCATATAAGGTTGATCACCATCGGTAACATGGATACTGCGCCACCCACGAACAATTGAATCATCATTATGATCAAAATACTCTAGGCGATGCAGATCATGTAAGTCCCACCGGATAGATGCATTTTCGCCATTGATTTCTAATGTGTATAACGCCTTGTGTCCCCGTGCATATCGAGTCGACTCAAACAATGCTAATGAACCGTTACTGAAACGACCCATAAAGGTACAGGCATCGTCGATCGTCACCGGCATGACTTCGCCCGTCGCCTGATGTACTCGTTCCTTAATAAACGTTTCCGTCATCGCAGTGACACTATCAAGGCTACCATTAAGCCATAAAGCAGTATCGATGCAGTGAGCTAGTAGGTCACCGGTTACGCCAGAGCCCGCCGCCTTGGCGTCGAGGCGCCATAGTCCTTCACCCCCTTGAGGGAGGTCTGTCGAGATTGTCCAATCTT
>DTSG01000525.1 GCA_012965455.1 Planctomycetaceae bacterium
TTCTAGCGTATAGCCATCCATTTGTTGTTTTGAATGAATGGTAGCTTGTAGTGGAGTTTTTTGGGGCATTGGCCAGAGACCTTGCGAGACAAGTATTTGTCGTAGCACGCGTTCACGGCGGATGTTCCACTCAGCAATATCGGTTGGACTCTGCATTGGGAAGTAACCGTTGAGGTCACGCAGAGGTCGATGCCGAGTGTCGGTTGTGTTTTGTTGTGCTGATAAGTGAGATTGCACAAGACAGCAAACGATAAGGGAGAGGATGATATTACGCATTGAGCATTCTCGGTGTGTGGTGGGGGAGTGGTCAGTTTTGTTGTTGGTTGTATTTGATTATAGCCAAATCCTAGCCCACCAATGACATTCATTAGCTCGCAGGAGGTAATTCCCGTGGTGTGATGAAGTGCTGTAGGGTACCTTGGCAATTCAGGTCGGTTGCCAGCCAAGAATCGATGGGAAGTTCGATGACGGCGAGTGCGCAGGTTGGCATGCTGTTATCGGTACCACACAAACCCGATAGCAATCCTTCCATGCCAGGGTTGTGAGCAATCACTAGCGAGCATTCAACAGAATCATCGACTCGCGATAACAATTCCACGGCTGTTGTGGGAGTTGCTAAGTACAGGTCATCTGTAATCGTGATGTTAGTGCCTAAATCGAGGGTCGTTTGCAGTCCGGCCAAGGTTTCTTGGGCTCGAGTTGCTGCAGAGCACAGCACCCAATCGGGTCTGATCCCCTGCTCTGCAATCCAAGCACCGATGCGGGGAGCGTCACGAATTCCCCGTGAGTTTAGCGGTCGTTGGAAATCGGATGATGCGGGACTATCCCAGCTAGATTTTGCGTGTCGCAATAAGATAACGGTTTTCATGATCTCATGACTTCATACGTTGGTGGGGAACAAAATTGGCTGATTGGGTTTGTTGTGCTTGTTTAACAGAATCACACGCTTGTTGATGCAAAAACTGTTGGCTGCGGTGTGGCGTTACGCCCTCTGCAGAAATTCGCTTGTAGTTTCCAGTACTTTGCAATTCATGGCTATTTTGGTTGTCGGCCATGTTGGATCGCAGAGAATCGAGCAAAAAGTCTTTGCATGATTGCGAGTGTACTGGTACGAGTAGTTCGACTCGGCGATCTAGATTTCGGGGCATCCAGTCAGCGCTCGATATAAAGATACGCTGTTCCCCAGCATGTACAAAATGCATGATGCGGCTATGTTCCAAGAGTCGATCGATAATACTGATAACTCGGATGTTCTCACTCTGCCCAGCAACATTGGGTTGTAAACAGCACACCCCACGCACGTTCAGTTCGATTTTAACTCCAGCCAGCGATGCGTTATAGAGTGCTTTGATTATCTGTGGGTCCACCAGTGAATTTAGTTTCGCAGTGATTCCAGATTCTTTTCCTGTAGCGGCTTGTTTCGTTTCAAAAGCAATTAGATCCAGGATTCGCTGACGCATCCCCAGTGGTGCCATACAAAGGCTGTCGAGTCGTTGTGGTTGCGTACGACCGGTCACGGCATTGAAAAATGCAATGGCGTCGTTACCCAATACGGGGTCACAGGTGAACAAGCTAATGTCGGTATATAACCGTGCGGTTGCTTCGTTGTAATTCCCAGTACCAAAGTGTATGTAACGGCAGATCCCTTGTGGTTCGCGGCGAATGACAATCAGCGTCTTAGCGTGTGTCTTGAAGCCGCGCACTCCGTAAATGACATGCACTCCGGCCTGCTCTAATCGCTGGGCTCCGACAATATTACGAGCTTCATCAAAACGTGCTTTCAACTCAATTATTACCGTGACGCTTTTTCCGTTTTCCGCCGCAGCAACTAGTGCGTCAATAATGGGGCTCTGGTGGCTCGTGCGATAAAGTGTTTGTTTGATGGCTAGCACATGTGGGTCGGTTGCGGCAGTTTCTAGGAACGCAATGACAGGGTCGAAGCTGTGAAACGGGTGATGTAGAATAATATCGTTTTGTTTGATTTGGTCGAAGATGTTTACACCGAGGTCAATTTGTGGCGGTGTAACAGCTGGCCAAGGTTTAATTTGGAGTTCCTCAAAGCCGCGCATTTCGGCAATCTGGAACCACGCTTTTAGATCTAGCGGTCCGTCGCAGGAATAGGTGAATCCTAAGGGGACGGCGAACAGTTGTTGTAGTGATTCTAGCAGTTCTGGGCTACAACTAGCAGCAACTTCGAGTCGTACACATTCGCTCACTTTGCGTTCATCTAATACGTGTCCCATTTCTTCCATTAAGTCCGCTGCGACTTCTTCTTGCACTCGCATGTCCGCATTGCGTGTTATGCGAAAAGCAGCATAATCGACGACCTCTTCGTGGGGAAAATAGTTCTGACAGAAAGCCGCGACGACGTCTTCTACGAGGATGAATGCGTGCCGCTCTTCTGCGGAGACTGTGATAAATCGAGGTGTGGGCCCACCGATCGGTAGGATGGCAGTCCGAAACGGGTGTTGTTCGTCGTCTTGTCGTATCCGCAGTGCCAAGTGAAGTTGCTGATTGCCAATCAAAGGAAGATTGCCATCGCTAGAGACGCTCAGCGGTGAAATTACCGAGAAAAGATCTTGGTCAAAGAGATCGCTCAGTCGTTGGTGCTGTTCCTGAGACACGTCATCGATCGTAAGTCGCTTGATGCCTTCGTTTTCTAAAAGCGGGCATAACGAGTGATTAAAGCAAGTGTATTGAGTTGCGAGCATTTCATGAGTTTGTTCACTAATCAAGTCCAATTGTTGATGGGGAGTCAGTTGGCAGGCATCTGGCTTAAGATTACTCTGGGCGATGCGAATGTTGAGACCACCAACTCGCACCATGAAGAATTCATCCAAATTCGAAGCTGTGATCGCTAAGAACTTGACACGCTCCAGTAATACGTTGGATTCGTCCAGTGCTTCACCGAGCACTCGCTGATTGAACTGCAACCAGCTTTGTTCGCGGTTAAACATGTGGTTGTTTGGAGACTTAGAGTTTTTCATGATATGGGATTGGTTGGTGGTAGTAATTCGAGAAACGGAAACAATGCGGAAGTGGTACTCGTGTCGTGGCTTGGCCGATTAAACTAGGTCAGCTTTGAGGCGTTGCTACGTAGTAAAATCCGCAGCCCATATACTTCTTCAAATAAACTCCCGTTTTGTTTCAGAGTCAATTGTTCGAGTGAGAGATCGTTGGCATCGGGTGTGGAAACGACAAGCTGTTTTTCATCCGTTTTGCAGTGGATTTGATGTATGGCTTGATTGCGTGATGCGTCTAGAGCAACGGCTACTCGCAAGATAGCCGCTAACTTGGAAACCGCGACTCGATTGTCGCGGTTTAAGGTGGAAAAGCCGTCGTGTTTTGGTTGCGGGGATGCTCGTCGATGATAGCGAGCGATCAGGGCGATGAGTAATAGGTTTGTTTTTCCGAGTCCAAATAGTTCGCTGTTGTTGATCAAATACATTGTGTGTTTATGGTAACCGCGATTGTTGATAAACATTCCAATTTCGTGCAAGTAAGCGGCAACACGGAGGAACGTTCCATAGCGTGGGTCGAGATTATGTTGCGCTTGTAATTGGTCGAAGAGGTCAGAGGCCAATGACGCAACGTGTACAGCATGCGCTTCGTCAAAATCAAAATGGCGTCCGAGATCGAGAACAGATCCAATAATCTGGTTCTGAAATTCTCGACTCCAGGCCCCCTTTAAGGCCATTTGTTGTAGTAGCCCGTCTCGCAGGTTCGCCCCAGAAACTTGGATTTTTTGGATCTTCAGTTGCTTAGCGATTTCTACGTAGGCTAACAGGGCTGGTCCCAGAGTCTCCGTTTCTTGAAACGTAATATCGAGCGGGTATTGTTGGGCAATTGTATCGAGCGGCATTGCTAGAATATCGTTGGTCAGCGTTTCTAGGGCTTCTCGATCGATCGTCGCGCCAGTTTTACTATCCCACGATCCGTTAATCTGGTTTGCCGCAAAACGGATATCTCCGCCGAGCGCGACAAGTCGCAGGGGGTGATCTGAGTTGACGTGGTCATGTAGTAGACCCGTCGTCCGTTTGATTTCCGCTTCCATCAAGTGACGACTCTGTGTAATGGGCGCACCATAGGAGTCCAACGTTTTGCGTAGTCGCAAAGATCCTAGTTGGTAGGTATGCGCAAAATCGATCTGATTGTTACGAACGGCTAGTAATTCGGTACTGCCGCCACCGACTTCACAGACGACGATCGTAGCGTCTGTTGACATCTGGGTAAGTTCCCTGCGGATTCCAAGATATGTAATACGATTGATTTCCGCTTCATCCATCGCATCGACTTGGAGTTCCGTGGCGATGTAGATACGATCGAGGAAGGCGAGTTGGTTGGTCGCCTCGCGAACGGCGCTGGTGGCGATCACGTGTAGCTGCTCGGGTGTCGTAATTTCATATTCAAGTAGCACTTGCTGATAGCTAAGTAGGACTTGGACGCAGTCCTCGATGGTTTCATGTCGGATGGAACCGCGAGTAAACGTATCTTTGCCAAGGTTTACTGCTTGTGTGAGGCGGTCGAGGATCCGGATGGAGCTGTCGGAGCCGATTTCAGCGATGGCCATGCGGATGGAGGACGTGCCGATATCAATCACAGCAACTGGTCGGTAGGTGATATCTGTTTGCATTATTTGTTTGCCTCGTTAGCCCCCCAGATCGCGGCGCCTAAAACGGAGGCATCATCACCCAGCATGGCCGCTCGCACCTCAAAGGAATCGCGCAAAATGGAAATAGACCGAGCGCGAGCAGCTGATTGTGTTGCGTCGACCATCAGTTCGGGCATTGCTTCGACTAGGCCGCCGCCAAGAATTATCATATCGGGTGCAAACAGCGAGACCATACTAGCGATGGCTTGGCCTAGATATCCACAAGCGGAACGGATAATATCCTCCACTGCTTGGTCACCGTTGGCCACTGATTTCGATAGCACACCACTGCGTATTTTCCGCAAATCGGTGCCGACTGTTTCAAATAGATATGGCGCTGCGCCGCGATAAGCTGCTTGGGCCGCTTGGCTGGCAATCGCAAGACGACTGGCAACCGTCTCGAGACAGCCTTGTTGACCGCAGGGGCATGGAATACCGTTGGGGACGACTTGGATGTGTCCGATTTCCATGGCGGTTTGCTGCCGCCCAGTTACGATATGGCCATTAAAAACGGCTCCTCCGCCGATACCCGTCCCCGGGAAAACGCCGATCACGTTTTGAGCTCCTTGGGCAGCCCCCCGTTGGCTTTCACCGTATACCCCCGCATCGACATCATTGAGCAAGTGGATGTTGCAGTTGAAGTGTTCGCGGATAATTTTCACGAGTTCGACGTTTTGCCAGCCGAGGTTAACCGCTCCGAGTACAGTACCCGTTTGCATATTGACGGCTCCGGGGACACCGATGCCGATAGATTTCAAATCTGAGGATGTGATCTCGGCAGCTGTACACGCGGCGTTGATATTGTCGATGATCCGGGTGATTACCGACTGCGTGCCCTCATGGCTATTGGTGCGTATGCGATTACGGCCGATGGGCTCGAGCGCGCTGTTATAGGCGACGGCGAGCATCTTAGTGCCACCAAGGTCAAATCCAAGATGGTAGTGGTCTCGTGCTGGTGAGTGGGTCATGATGGAAACACTTGCATGAATTGATTGCACATCTAGTTTGATTATAGTAGGGGCAGCCCCCTGTGGCTGCCCGCCGAACGGGAATAAACATTAGGATTTACAGCCCCCTGTTAAATATTAAAAAAACCCCTCTGATCCAATACATGATTGAACCAAAGGGGTTTGTATCTCAAATGGATAGAACTAGTGTTTAGTTATTTTTCCATTCTTCACCAAGTGGTATACCATCTCGGCGGTCACCGAGGCGGTTGTAGGTCACATAGTCAATATTTTCGCTTAAGAATTGAACGCTGCCGTCACAGAGGACGAACTGTGCTCCACCTTTATGCTGAGATTTGAATCCCTGCGAGGTTGCCCAGTTGTTCCAGTGAGTACACCCAGGCCATTGAGCGTTAGGCCCTTGGTTGAAGCCTGGTTCGCCAAGACCGTGACTTGGGTAGTTGATAGGACCACCGGTGCCGATCCACAGAGATTGGGTAGCGTGAGCAAAGCCGCCGGATTTGGCGAGTGATGTTTTCATGGGAAGAATTTCACCCATAGCGATCACTTGGCTTTCACCATCGACAACATCGCGGAAACGAGCAGCCCACATACCACGAGCAAATACGCCCGAGATTCTATAGGCACGTGCGTCATTACCAAGGTTGGCAGGTCCCGTTTGGAACAAGTTACCTGGGTATTCTGGACACCAGTTTCCATTTGAGCCAATTCGTTGTGAACCGATGCTACAAGCGTAGTTGTGCAGCGTAGGTGCTGTATTTTCAACATGTCCACCGTCACCAGTCCTATCATTGTCCGCTGAAGGACAGATAAAGGTAGGAATAAGTGCAGACCAAAAGAACCTGGTTCGAGCATCGCCAACATTGATCCTCTCAAAGTTAGCAGCCCAACCCTGGCCGGTACCGGGAGCATTTGTACCCGTTACGCGGAAGTTCAATTTGTTATAAAGTGGATCCTGTTCAATGAATGGAAGCAGTTTTACCAATTGACTAGTATGGGCAGTGTTTTGCCAAGTCAATCCGTTGTTGGACTGACGTGTCCAAAAATATGCACCATCGGGCGGCATCGAGTTATAGGTGTTGTGATAAGTACGTATCGCTAACCCAAGTTGTTTCAGGTTATTGCTACATGACATTTTACGAGCCGCTTCGCGAGCCGCTGATACTGCTGGTAGCAAAAGTGCAACCAGAATACCAATGATGGCGATCACGACTAAAAGTTCAACTAACGTAAAACCACGTTTGGTTGAACCCATTGGTTTAGTTCGTTTCATTGATGAGAACTCCGAAAAAGAAAGAATAAATAAAGCCTAGTAAATAGACAAGTTTTAGCTAACCCAAATAGTAATGTATAAAGCTAGCTAATAGTACAGTTTACACTTGCAACAACGGCTTTTGGAAGACAAATAATTAATTTTTGTAGGAAATTTCTGGTTATATAGATAGGCGTGCGGAAGCCACGCATTAGACAAATGGCGCAGTACTTCCATTGATGAAGATTAGTGATAAAAAAACCCCTCTGATTCAATGCTGGATTGAACCAAAGGGGTTTGTAACTTAAATGGATATAACTAGTGTTTAGTTATTCTTCCATTCTTCACCTAGTGGAC
>DTSG01000526.1 GCA_012965455.1 Planctomycetaceae bacterium
CGTGTCTTTTTTGTGGCTAACAAAACCTGGGCGTGAGTCACTGTCGCGCACAATACTAAGGAACAAATCTTCTAACGTTGTCGTCGGATTCTCCATTGACACCAACTCGCCTTGGCTCTCCGCGATCAACTTGCGTATTGCTTCCTCTGTCTCCGGCGTAAGATTCTTGGCCTGGATTTGCGTAATATCTTGCACTTTCAATAAACTATCAACGGCACCGAGTTCCTTTAGTTCACCTTGATGCAAAATTGCGATTCGATCACAGACATCTTGAACATCTGCGAGCAAGTGACTGCACATGAGAATCGTTTTACCTTGGTCGCGTAAGCGAACAATGAGATCTTTCATGTCACGCGTACCAATGGGATCTAGGCCGGTGGTCGGTTCGTCCAACACAATGAGCTCTGGGTCATTAATCAACGCTTGGGCTAATCCAATTCTGCGGGTCATCCCTTTGGAGTATTCCTTCAATTGACGACGCTTGGCCCAATCAAGATCGATCAGATTAATCAAATCTCGAATACGGCTTTTACGACGGGCCGCCGACATATTAAACAGGCGGCCATAAAAATCAAGTGTTTCCTCTGCGTTGAGGAACTTGTACAAATAGGATTCTTCTGGCAAATATCCAATACGTTCATTTTTGGATACATCCGCAGCATCTTTGCCAAACACTAATGCTTCGCCACTGGTGGGAAACAACAACCCTAATAACAGTTTAATCGTTGTCGACTTACCGGAACCATTGGGACCAAGCAAACCAAATATTTCACCACGGCGGACGTTTAAGTCAAGTGCCTTGAGTGCATGCACTTTACTACGACCCCAGAAGTCCTTGTAGGTCTTTGTCAGGTTACGGGTTTCAACAATGACTTCGCCCTTTTGGCCAGCAGACGTTGACATAGATTATCCTCTTTCGCGTTTCGTTAAACTTTGCTGCTCTCGCGTCAACTATCGGAGAGCCAGTATTTGTTCGTAATGTAATTTGTGCTATTGCATTCTAGATTACTAGTTCGGCACGTCTGTTTTGTACGCACGAGCCTATACAGATGTTCATCCACCAATACGCAGTAAACACCCTTTTGATCTAGGACCTACCGATACGTCCATCGCATCGATGCCACGGATAATTCAATAAATTCATATAGGCTAGGTCTTAAAGTATGGCGTGTGGTCGCTATAAATAAGGTTTGCCTTGCTCTGCAAAGTCGAAACCTTTCCAGACACTCGTTGGTGTTGACGATCGTACGGATTATTCAACCCAATTCCGACTAGACTTCAACCACCAAACCCAATTTAAACCTTCTATCTGCGACCGTTCATAAATATGCATACCCACGTGGCCATTACGACTTTCGCTGAGGCTCAGGCGTTTCTCTATCGCCGTTTCGACTTTGAACGGACCATGGTCGCTCAGCCAGCGGTGCCTTTTAAACTTGACCGGATGCGAAATCTCGCTGCTCGATTAGGCAACCCTCAACAAGATATCCCCGCCGTACATATCGCTGGCACTAAAGGCAAGGGTTCGACGGCAGCGATGACGGCCTCCATCCTGACTGCTGCTAAACACAAAACCGGTCTATTCACGTCACCTCATCTCGAAACCCTCAGGCAACGTTTTCAAATCGATGGGAAATTGTGTAGTGAATTGGAATTTGTCAAATTAGTGAATCAACTGGTTCCGGTTGTGCAAGCTATGGACGTTGAAGCCAACGTTCAACCGGATCAAGATTTAAAACCGACGTTCTTTGAATTGACTACGGTTTTGGCTTTCTTATGGTTTCAACAACAACAAGTAGATATTGCCGTCATCGAAGTTGGACTCGGTGGCCGTTTAGATAGCACAAACATCTGCCACAGTATCGTCACCGCAATTACCAGCATCAGCCTCGATCACACTTCGCTGCTCGGTAATACCGTAGAGCTAATTGCAGCCGAAAAGGCCGGCATCATTAAACCCAACGTACCGCTTGTGCATGGATGTACTGCTGGGCCCCAAGCTGAAATTGAGTCGCGCGCGCAACAAGCTGACGCCCATATAACTCGCGCGATGCAAGACATCGAATATTCAATCGCAGCACAGTCTGCCCAGGGTGCGACTCTGCGCGACGTGTCTATGATCATCGATCAAACGACCAAGATCTGGCCGGTACTTGAAATCGGATTACCCGGACAACATCAAATCAACAATGCGTTAGTCGTGTTGGGAATCGTAGGTTGCCTGATTGAGCAGGGATTCGAAATTGATGACCAAGCGATTATTGAGGGGCTAGCGGATACCAATTGCCCAGGTCGCTTGGAATACATTACGGGACAGCCGGCGATCTTGCTCGATGTGGCGCATAACCCAGATTCAATCACCAAGCTAACCGAATACCTACAGCAACACTTTGCCGATCAACAGTGGCATCTCGTTTTCAGCTGTAGTCAAGACAAACAAGTCGCGGATATGCTGAGTATTTTGATCGACAAATTTAAATCCATCACATTGACGCAATTTCACAACAACCCGCGAGCAGTCGACTGCGCCGCATTGCTCGAATTGGCTCAGCAATCAGCAGCGCAAACCAGCTCCAGCGATACTGGGACGCTGCAAGCCGAGTCCGATCCTGTCAGCGCCATTGCCCACGTAGAGCAAAGAGCAGATTCAGCAGACCTGATCGTCATCGCGGGTTCGTTTTACCTAATTGCTGAGTGTCGCGAACAACTCATCGCAAAATCGAAATCTAGCACTAAGCAATAATGTCCTGAATAACCTCTCCGGCAATATCGGTTAGACGAAAATCACGCCCTTGATATCGGATGGTTAAGCGATCGTGTTGCAAACCAAGCAGATGCAGCATCGTCGCGTGTAAATCATTCACATGTACTGGGTCCTCAACCGCGTCATACCCTAGTTCATCGGTGTTTCCATAGGTTGTTCCACCCTTCACGCCACCGCCCGCCATGAACATACTAAACGCTCGCATATGATGATCACGGCCAACCGCACCTTTGTTGGTTTGAGCCATCGGCGTGCGGCCAAACTCCCCGCCCCATATTATGAGAGTGTCTTTTAGCATATCCCGTTGTTTAAGATCTTGAATCAATGCAGCGGTGGCTTGATCACACAGACCACCACAAATACCCATGTACTTGACCAAGTCATTATGATGATCCCATCCTCGATGATATAGCTGAATAAAGCGAACTCCTTGTTCGGCCATGCGTCGCGCTAGCAAACAGTTGTATGCAAAACTGCCATCGGCTTTTGTTACGCCGTACAGATCTAAAGTCGCTTGTGATTCATCTGCGATATCCATTAACTGCGGAACACTGTCCTGCATTTGAAATGCTAGTTCGTATTGTTTAATACGTGTCGAAATATCGGGGTTTTTGACTTCCCGATTACGCAGTCCATTTAGTTTGTTGACCGTATCAATAACTTGACCTTGCAAGTCCTTACTGACCCCGGCGGGGTTTTGCACATAATAAACCGGTGAGCCAGCTGAATGAAACTGCACACCCTGGTAACGGCCGGGTAGAAAACCGCTATGCCATTGTCGAGTGGCAATCGGCTGAGGATTGCGACCGCCTTTGCTGGTCAGCACGACAAATCCCGGTAAATTACTCGCAACGCTACCGAGTCCATAGGTTACCCATGACCCCATACTCGGACGACCTGAAATCGATGTACCAGTATTCATCACGGTGTGGGCTGGGTCATGGTTGATCTGATCTGTATGCATACTCTTGATCACACAGAGTTCATCTGCCACTTTCCCAATGTGCGGAAACACGTCCGATATTTCAATGCCTGAATCGCCATGTTTTTGGAAAGGGATCATTGGTTGCTGACAAACGAGCTGCTGACCTTGTAACTGAGCAATCGGCTGATTGGCCGTGTATGTTTCCGGCATCGGTTTGCCATGCATTTCAGCAAGTTTCGGTTTGTAGTCAAATGATTCCAGATGAGATGGTCCACCCGCCATACAAAGAAAGATTACTCGTTTAGCTCGTGCGGGAAAATGAAGACCACCTTCAATTCCCGGCATCAACCCCGAACTTTGCGGCTCTTCAGCCCGCAGCAAGGAAGCCAATGCGGTCATGCCCAGTCCGCCCGAAGCACGACCTAAGAACTGACGGCGGTTTGCCGGTGTATTTACCATCGGCTGGTTGATTCCGTTTTCAAATTGATGACGTTGCATGAATAAACCTCATTAATTTCGCGTTATGGTTTCGCTTAAATTCAAAACCACCCGACACGCCATAGTCCACGCGCTGACTTCAATCACATCTAGCGTCGACTCCAACTTAAACAGTCCATTGGTCTGCAGTTGGGCTGCCGCCAGCGGGTCGTCCGCAAAATGCTCACGCGCAGTTTGCAATATTTGCACCACAACTCTTCGCTCTTGTTGCGTGTCGGGCCGCGATAGCACTTGCAAAAACAACCAGCGGATTTTGTCGTTGTCCCGTTCGCCCCCCTGCTGAACCACTCCCGCAGCCAACGCTCGCGCAGCTTCCACAAACGTCGGGTCATTTAGTAAAGTCAATGCGGCAGCGGGAGTATTGGAAATACTGCGCTGCGCAGTACATTCCTCCCGCGTCGGAGCGTCGAGCGCCAACATCGCTGGGTGTACTAACGTTCTCTGCCAATGTGTATAGAGTCCACGACGATACTGACTCGCACCACTATCAGATTTCCAAGTGCGTGTCGGAAAATTCAAGTAACGCCAATACCCCGATGGCTGATAGGGAAATACACTCGGACCACCAATGGTCGAATCCAACAAACCACTCACTGACAGTACGTTGTCGCGAATGAATTCCGCCTCGAGACGCCACCGCGATTGTCTAGCAAAATACAAGTTGGTAGGATCCGCTGAAGTATCAATTGGACGTAACGTCGATGATTGTTGATACGTACGCGACATAACAATCAATTTGATTATTTGCTTAACGTTCCAACCCGAATTCACAAATCGTACCGATAAGTAATCCAGCAGTGCTGGATGGGTGGGCCACTCACCTTGGATGCCCAAGTCATCAAGTCGCGACGACAGCCCGCGACCAAAAAATATTTTCCATAATCGATTTACAAACACCCGACTCGTCAACGGGTTTTCCTTAGCGACAATCCAATTGGCCAAGTCGAGTCGCGTAAACCGTTGCTCGCGAGCATTCGTCTCTGTTACAAAGTGTGCGGGCACGCCGGGGGTCACAACAGGGCCGCTGGAGTTTAGCCAGTCACCACGTGGCAATACACGGATCACTTTAGGCTCCACGCTGCGAGTAATCATCGTCCGCACAAACTGTTTTTCAATATTAGCCTGCTGCGCTTTGATAGCATCCATTTGCTTTTGGACTGCCTCGCCTTGGGATGCAGCCTTCAATTGTGATTGCAACAGTGTAAGTTGTTTTTCTAGTTCAGTAAGTTGTTTAGCTTGCGGGGCCGTTGCAACTTTGATTTCAGGGTCACGTTTACTACCGCCGTAAACACCTTTTTCCTCAATATCTGCAAAGCACGCCACGAAGCGATAAAAATCCTTGGTGGTAAATGGATCGTACTTGTGATCGTGGCATTCACAGCAACCCAACGTCAATCCGAGCCATGTTCCGGCTGTCGTCCGCACTCGATCGGCAGCATATTTAGTTAAATACTCGCCTGGTTGTGCACCGCCCTCTTCAGTCGTCTTGTTTAATCGATTGTAGCCCGTTGCTATTATTTGGCGTTGTGTGGGCTGTGGCAATAAATCGCCAGCTAGCTGTTCGCGAGTAAATTGATCAAATGGCATGTTCTCATTAAACGCTTGGATGACATAGTCGCGGTAAGGAGAAATATGGATCGGCACATCACTGTGATAGCCCCCCGAGTCTGCGTAGCGCACCAAATCGAGCCAGTGCATCCCCAATCGTTCACCAAATTGTTCACTAGCCAACATTTTATCGACTACCGCTTCATAATCTCCAGACGTTACAAAACCCGTCACCTCTGCTATCGTTGGCGGGAGCCCTCGCAAGTCAAAACTCAATCGACGAATCAACGTTGCTCGACTGGCAAGCGGACTTGGCCTCAGACCGCTGTTCAACTCACGCATACGAGTAACTACAAATTGGTCGACAGCGTTGTTTACCCATTCTTGTTTCGCGGTGGGCAAGGGTGGACTCGTCGGAGAGACGAAAGCCCAATGATCGTCCCAGGGGGCGCCCTGTTCGATCCATTGAGTGAGCAATATTTTTTGTTTAACGGACAATGGTTTGTCAAACTCAACTGGTGGCATTACCAATTCATGATCCGCTGTACTAATGCGGTTCACTAACTCGCTAGCTTTAGCGTTGTGGGCAACAATTACCTGTGGGTCGCGATCCGCCTTTGCCGCTGCTTCTAGATCTAGTCGTAGCTCCGCCTGCCGCGGCGCAGCATCGGGTCCGTGACAGGCAAAACAGTGATTCGCCAAAATTGGGCGGATGTCACGATTGAATTGCACCTCGTCCGACGATGCATTCGATTTTACAACAAGCAACAGGCTGCAAACTAGCATCAAGTTTTTGCATTCAGATAATCTCATGCGTGCATTCTACTCTATCGATAATCATTCGCCGTTACATTGTTGCGTTTATCGATAACCCCTAACTTCCATAATTCGCTACGGATTCCTCGATAACTCCGCCTTGTATAGCTTCACGGTTCGGTGGATCAAGCGTAACGGTCACCGTTGATTAGCGAGGTGACGAGAATGAATTCCGCAAGGCCAATGGAATGCGGCTGGGCAATTCTTTTTCGGGAGCCGGCAATAGACCTACCGCTTGCTTGGCCCGCACGATGTTACCCCCGAGTTGTAATACCTGACGATCAAGTTCTTTGAGATCGATGATCTGAACACCTAAGACAGATTGTGTACTGCCAAAGGTTTGCGAGGTCGCTCGATGATTAAACAACGGTGAGACTCCGAACAATGGGAACATGCCGATACCCGGTGTGCCATAAGATGTTCTTCCTAATGCACCATATCGAACTCCACCTAACCCGATAAACCCGCGATCTGGTACCGAAACACTTGTTCCAACCGAAAAGGTACGAGTCGTTGGTAGCATAATTACTTGAGCGTGAACTTCCATCGGCTTCATCATAGCAAGGGTCGACAAGACCACGACCGGCCACAATAAACAGCGAGTATTGCGAATCATCCGAATGTTGCGAATGTTCATAATTACTACCCTTCTTTTTTCTCTTCGACTTTAG
>DTSG01000527.1 GCA_012965455.1 Planctomycetaceae bacterium
GCATCACAACGGCGCTCCAACCGTCATTCTTCAGTCGGGTTCTGGTTTGAATGCATTTGATGCAGACACGGGAGAAAGCATTTGGGATCTTGGCCTTTCCTGTGGTACGGTCTCTTCACCACTGGTCGTCGACAATACACTGTACGTGACCTCTGGCGGGATCACCAAACTGGACCTGAATTCCTCTGCTGAAAAGCCCAAGGTAATCTGGGCGGTCAATAAGCTAAATGCGAATGGCGCCAGTCCGGTTGTGCTCGGAGACAACTTCTACGCGTTAGCAGGAGCCATTGCCAAAGGCGCAAATTCCAATACCGGTGAAATCCTCTGGCAACTCCGACTGAAAGGACGGTTTTGGGCTACACCGATACTCGCGGATCAGCACCTCTACTTTATTAATCAAGATGGATTAGTACAAATCGTCGAGCTCGATGGTGACGGTGATTCGCAAGCTGCAAGTATCGTTTCCGTCATAGACATGGGTGAGCCCATACTGGGCACGCCCGCCGCTGCTGATAATGCTTTGTTCATTCGTAGCGACAAACATCTATGGAAAGTCACCAAAACCACAAAGGTCAAATGACACCGCAGATCTTCTCGAAAGCGATTCAACTTGAATACGATGTTTCACTGCCAACTTTGCACCGGCCCGGTATCCGGTGAAATTAGGCCGCCAGGCTCAAAGTCGATTACCAACCGCGCGCTCGTTTGCGCAGCGCTGGCCGGTGGATCCTCCACATTGCGAAACGCGTTAGACTGTGGCGACACCCAAGTCATGGTTACCGCACTTCAAAAACTAGGACTATCAATCGAATGGCGAAAAGATACCCACACAATAATTATTCAGGGTTGCGGAGGTCAAGTACCCGTTACAACCGCAGACCTTTATGTGGCCAATAGCGGTACGACCGTCCGGTTTCTCACATCATTCCTTGCTAGCATGCAGGGGAAATTCACCCTCGACGGTGTTCTCCGCATGCAACAACGCCCCATCAACGACCTTGTGCGAGCCCTAAATGAACTCGGCGCCACTATCCAATGCGCTCCCAACGGTTGCCCACCTGTAACCATCAGCGGAAATGGGTTTTCCCAAACCACTTGCCATATTGCGGGCAGTATTTCGAGCCAGTTTCTAAGTGGGCTAATCCTAGCAATCGGAAACTCATCACTCGACATCGAATTACATTTGACAGGGACCCTCGTTTCACAACCCTACATTCAAATGACGATCGACGTGCTCTCGGCTTTTGGACGCACCGTCAGCATCAACAATAATGACGTATATTCGTCTCGTGGCGGGCAATCGATAACGGGTATTGAATACAATATTGAACCGGATGCTTCAGCCGCAAGTTACTTTTTTGCGACTGCCGCTGTGACCGGTGGTGTCGTGACTGTGACCGGATTGTCGAAGGATTCTATCCAAGGCGACATCGGCTTTTGCGATAGCTTAGAACAAATGGGATGTAAAATTGAGTACGGTGATGATTTCATACGCGTGCACGGGGGAGTACTTACCGGAATCGATATCGACATGAATGCCATCAGTGATACTGTTTTAACACTGGCTGTTGTCGCGCTATTTGCCGAGGGCCCAACTGTGATCAGAAATGTACGACACATTCGCGACAAGGAAACTGATCGCATTACAGACTTGGCACGGGAATTACGCCGACTAGGTGCCACCGTCGAGGAATTCGAAGATGGCATGACAATTACCCCTGGGAAATATCACGGCGATATCATTAAAACCTATGATGACCACCGGATGGCGATGAGTTTCGCAATCGCTGGACTCCGAATTCCCGACGTAGTAATTAGTGACCCTGAATGCTGCAATAAAACCTATCCCAACTTCTTGGCGGATCTAACGGCGTTAATCAACAATTGACAAGGTCCAATAGTGTACTGACGGTCACCATAATAAATCTCTATCCCGCGATAGT
>DTSG01000528.1 GCA_012965455.1 Planctomycetaceae bacterium
GCTCCCCAGGCTTCCAGTTCACGTACCCGTTCCGGTGCTTCCTGAGCGTGCAACTGAGCCATCCGCCACTGGTTCAGATATTTGCCACCTTTCATGGTGTCGCGAAAATGCATCTTCCAGTCATCGCGTCCATCCACATTCGCCAAAGCAGCAGCCACGCCCCCCTCCGCCATGACCGTGTGAGCCTTACCCAGCAGTGATTTACAAACCAGTGCGGTTCGTGCTCCCTGAGTCGAGGCTTCGATGGCTGCCCGCAAACCGGCACCACCGGCACCAATAATAATCACGTCATATTCAAATGTCTGATATTTGTCCATCGATTAAAAAATCCTCAGATCCTCAATTCGTCCCGATGCTACCAGGAAAACGTAATAATCAGCAAAGCCAACCATAAACAGGCTCAACCAGGCCCAGAGCATGTGACGTTTGTTTAAAACCGAAACACCTTTCCACACTTTGTGCCGCGCATCACCCATCGCGACGCAGGAAAAACAATCCAGCTTGCCACCTACCAGATGCCGCAGCGAATGACAGGAAAAGGTATACAACGCAAGCAGCGTTGTGCAGAGCCCCAATACCAGACTACCGACACTCAACCCGAATTGACGGGTACCATCGACGGTTACAAAAATGCAGGCATGGACAACGTCAATTGTCAGGAGGATGATAAATATAAGGGCGATATAAAGAAAGAAACGGTGCAGGTTTTGAAACAGGAACAGACGTGTTTCACCTTTGTATTGATCACGAGGTTCCCCCACTGCACATGCAGGTGGATCCAAGAAAAAAGAACGATAGTACGCTTTCCGGTAGTAATAACAGGTCAAACGAAATCCTCCGGGTGCCCAGAGAATCAGAAATGCGGGGGAGAACCAGGTCGGCATCCAGGGAAAGATCAACAGCGGGGAAAAGAAGGGGCTTAAAAGATAATTACCCACCACGTCACCCTCGATGCCGAATCCATGAACATAGTCCACTCCGGAAACCGCGCGGATCGTGGAATAAACACCAAAAGCACCCAGCCCCAAGGCGGTGGCCAACGGTCCAATCCACCAGTTGTCCGTCCGACCAGTAACACCGAATCCTGATCGCGGCGCCGTGGTTGTACTTTGTGAAGCCATAAAACGTTCTCCTCAGAAATCGCACTATAGCGATAGTGCTTCTATTCGTCAAAGGGGTTAGCCGCCTAATATAATCAATCCACGTCTAACGAGCATTAGCATTGCCCCAACGACACGACTCCGGAACTCCATTACGGCCACGAGGCAGTTAGTCCACAATGCATTTAAGTTAGCCATTCAATTACGCAACGGAACACCTGAGAAAGCTAAGTTGTGGATTCCTGTTTGTCCTCGGCGTAAGCGAATCAGTTTGCTCAGCAAAACGGCATCGACCGAAGCCGCGGAATTACGCAAAAGAAAGCACATATCAGTTTGTTCACATAGCACCAACCGCACTTGTTCGATCCGCACAAACGCAATTTAGTCTCGTTCGTATTCTTTGAGATATCCCTTGAAAAGCACCAAGTGTTCTTCTTCGTCGCCGAGCAGTCGGATGCACAAATCTTGCGTCACATAGTCCTTGCCATCCGTAGCTTTGATAATGGCGTTGTACATAGCACACGCGCGTTGCTCTGTATCAATCACACCTTTAATCACGGCAACTACGTCGCAGGTATCCTCGGGAGGTTGAATTTGTGTGCCGAGTGTCAAACTCTTTGAACCGGGCACTAATCCACCGATCTGTTTAATACGCATGGCTAACTGTTGTGCGTGAAGTAATTCCTCCGCCACATCAGCAGACAGAGCTTTCTTTATTTCCTCAGCACGGATTCCATCAAGGTTAATGCTATTGGCAATGAAATTCGTGACAGTTTCGATCTCTAGGCAGTACGCAGCGACAAGTAAATCGATTACCTCTTGATTAGACTGATCCATCAAACA
>DTSG01000529.1 GCA_012965455.1 Planctomycetaceae bacterium
TTGTTTTTGCAGTTTCAAAGATCCTGCCGCGAATTTACAGGATTTCGTGGATAGGTTCGATACCTGGGGCGACCATGTACTGCGGGGTTCCGGTCTTGTCGAAGAAGCGAACCTTGCCGGAGTCGATGCCGACGTTCTTATACAACGTGGCAAAGACTTCTTGGAACTTAACCGGTCGCTGGACGGCGTGTTCGCCGTACTTGTTGGTAGAACCGATGACTTGTCCGGTCTTCATGCCACCGCCGGCAAGCATAGCGCAGGAGACACGTGGCCAGTGGTCGCGACTGTTGTTTTTATTGATCTTAGGTGTCCGGCCGAATTCTCCCCACAGAACGACTGATACGTGACGGTCGAGTCCACGTTCATGCAGGTCCGTGACGAGTGCGGCTAGACCTTGGTCTAGCTTTGGAAATTCTTGCCGCGAGCGAGGGAAGTTTAGGCCGTCACCCCCGTGCCAGTCCCAGCGGCTGTAATTCAGCGACACAACGCGTGCTCCGGCTTCAACGAGTCGCCGCGCGACACAGAAATTGCGAATCATTTTGGGAGCGCCATCTCGTTGATAGGATGGATCGTTTTCTCCGTAACGTTCGAGAATCTTGGGGTCTTCCTTGGAGAGATCTAAGGCTTCGACGAGTTTGGACGTTGTCAGGATTCCGAGTGCCTGTTGATGGTAGACATCCATGCTGTCCGCGATACCGCTGTTGTCTGTGTCACGCCGAAATCGATCGAAGGCGTTAAGTAGATTGTCACGGTCTGCGAGACGATCGAGCGTTATCCCTTTGAGAGTCATATTGGATGAGCTGGCCAACGGGTCTTTTTCCACTAGGCCGAACGGCGCATGTTGAACTCCCAGAAACCCTCCATCTTGAGTTTGTCCCCATGTCCCGTTTCCCGTGGGGTACATTAGCGCAACATTGGGTGGAACGGAGTTATTGATTTTTCCTTGATAGTGAGAGGACCAAGCACCGAAGTTTGGCCGACCTTGGCGTGGTGTGCGGTCCCCGAACTTCCAGCCGGTCATACATTGATAGGCGTCGTGGCGGCCATCCGCGTCGCAGATAGAGCGGATGGGAATAAACTTGTCCATCATCTTAGCAATCCGCGGAAACATCTCGCAGATCTCAATGCCTGGAACGTTCGTTTTGATGGGCCTAAAGTCACCACGTATTTCAGCAGGGGCGTCTGGCTTGAGGTCCCATAAGTCGATATGGGAAGGTCCGCCGGGCATATAGATGTTGATAATGGCGCGGTGGTTGGAACCCGTGGCTGCGTTTGAGTCAGCTTGAAACATTTGCGGCAGCGAGAGTCCACCCATTGCCATGCCGCCGATTTTCAGGAAATCTCGGCGAGAATGCCCGTCACAAAAACGGTTGCTGCGAGGTTTGCGTCCGTAAATAGTGAGCATTTAAATTTGGCCTTCGGGCAATTGATTTTAAAGAGACTTTGCGACTTGACTATTTTAAGTCATTATTATTATCGACCAGAACTGCCTATCATTATATGAAAGATAGTTCCGCTTTAGCAAGATTGCCTCAGGTATTACTGTGGGCTGTCATCCCAATGGGGGGGGTTCCGTGTTGTTTCCGCGTCGCTAGAATACCCGTTTAGTGTTTTGTGTAATGTCAATCGCGGACCCGTGTAGCAGGATTTTAGATGAGTCGTTTTGGGGCAATTTTTCGCGAGTTTTTGCGAGCACCTAATAAGATTGGGGCGGTTGCTGGGAGTTCATCGATTTTGGCCAACAGGATGCTAGACGAAGTGGACTGGGAAACAGCGAAGAATATTGTCGAATATGGTCCTGGTACGGGAGCGATTACGCGACACATTGTGTCGAGGTTGTCACCTGAGCAACGATTTTTTGCCGTCGAATTAAACGACCGCTTTGTTCCCTTGTTGGCTCAGCACTTCCCCGCGGTCAAAATCCGAATTGGGTCGGTGGGTGATATCCGCTCGATTTGCGACTCCGAAGAGATGGGCAGCGTTGATGGCATCATCAGCGGTTTGCCGTGGACAGCGTTTGCTGAAGAGTTACAAAACGAGTTATTAGACGCAATGTTTAGCGTGCTCAGTGAGCACGGGCAGTTTATTACATTTGCCTATTTGCATGGACTGCCATTGAGGAGTGCCAAACGGTTTCGCTCGGTTCTTGAGGGGCGGTTTGGTTCAGTTTCTGTCAGCCCGATTGTCTGGCGGAATTTACCGCCAGCGATTTTCTACAGTTGTCGTCGCTGAGCAGTCATTGCAACGGACTTATTTCTTGATACATACAACTCGTAAGCCGTTAAGTTGGCTTTCAACGTCCGCGACAGCTTGTCCACGATAACTGGAACGGCAGGAGGAAGCTTGTGACATGAAGTTGCCACCGCGGAGCACGCGACGTGGACCGGTGGTTGGACCGGTGGGGTCGTTTTCCGGCGGTGCGTTGCCGTAGTATTCTGCAGCGTAAATATCTTGGCACCATTCTGAGACGTTGCCGTACATGTCAAATAATCCCCATTGATTACATTGCTTTCCAGCGACGACTTGTATCTGTTCCGCGTTGCCTCGATACCATCCGTAGTCTGTCAGGTTGCTGGCGTTTTGGCCGTAGTTATAGGGAGTCGTGGTTCCTGCGCGGCAAGCGTATTCCCATTCGGCTTCGGTCGGCAGCCGGTAAGTGCGACCGGCGGCCTTTTCTGCTGGCAGATCGGAGAGTTTCGTGCAAAAGACAACCGCTTGTGCATAGGAAATATTGTTGACCGGTAGGTGGGCGCCTTGGACCGTGCTCCTGTTGCTGCCCATTATTTGGTTCCATTGTTGTTGCGTTACTTCGGTGACACCTAGAATTAAAGCGTCCGTGATCTGTGTGCGATGTTGCGGGCGTTCGTCGTTGTTGGCATAGCGATCTGGTTTGCGCACGATGACGCGGTTGTCATTGTCAGTGTTCACTCGGCCCGCGCTGAATAGACCAATCCCTTTGAAATGCATACTTGTACCGACGACCGTAACGGTGATTTGTAAGTTGCCGGCGGTGGCTTGAGCATTGATGGCTTGGGCCATGTTTTGTGCGATTTGAGCAGGACTGGACGGTTGGTTTGTCTTCTTGCCCGAGCTAAAGGGAACGGGGAGGTAGAAAGCGGGCTTTTTGGCAGTATCGGTATCAATCAACTCAAAGCGTTTGCTGCTGCCGGCTTTATCATCGACGATGAATATTTGACCCGAACGGAACCGATTCCCACCAAGTGCTACTTGCACAACGTATTCCGGTGCTCCCATTTGAAATACTCCGGCATCCAATACGGCGAGTGTCATGCCAATGCTGTTGACTTCTCGCGGTTTCGCACCGGGTGGCAAATTTGCATCTAAATCTGGTCCAGCGGTTGGTTGCTGGGCGTGAGATAAGACTGAGCTAGCGAGGACAAGCCCTGTGAGCAGTAGAGATGCTATGGTAAAACGGCGCGCGTGATGTTTGATAGCGTAAGTCATGATATTGCCTTAGGTCTAGGACGTTGTCGAAGCGTACGGTGCATTGTTACCAATGCGTTAGGGTTTCGTCTAGTGGTTTTTATAGTCCAGTTAAGTTAGTGTTCGTTTTGGGTTGATTTTTTAGCTCGTTTCCACAGGTCAACTAGTTGTCGAGTCAGCGTGGTTTGCGATGTGTTGTGATACAGCGAGTCAGCCGGTAGTTGTTTTGTTAACCGGCGGTGTGCAATGCCAAGATTGTGGTAAGGGATACTCGGGAATAAGTGATGCAGTGCGTGATAACGTAGGCCAACCGGTGCCCATAATTCACCGATGACTGGGTTTTGTGGGTAGTTGACTGAGTCCAGTAGTTGTTCTTCGAAGCTCATTTGACCCAAGTCGTTTTCCCAGTTATGGGCGCCGAGCGTACGTAGAGCGTTAAGTGTTAGAATGATCACAGCCGTTGTGTAGGATTGAATGAAGAAGGGCCACGGTAATGTGTGCTTGGTCACCGCAACGATTGTCACGAGCGCCAAGAGCCACAGAAAGCAGAAGAACTCCTGCAGGTAGAACATCCGTTCAGCGGCTGGTGCTGAAAATTGTCGGCAATAGGTGGGATCAATAATCATTGACGAACAACGCTTGTGTACAAATTTTCGAAAGCCGGGGATGGTCCAAGCCAACGGTGTAAAAAACAGGAACCTTGCAAAAACCAGTGGCGGTACGATTAATGGGTGCAGCATGAATAACACAATTTGTTTCGGGCTTCGTCGAGCCAGCGGAAGGTATTCACCGTCGCGGTCTGTGCCGTAGTGGCGGCGGCGATGATGGTCGAGGTGTGGGTAATAAACGAAGGAAGGTGCCAGAAAGAGAATGCCACAGAACGCATTCCAAAAAAATCGAAATGCGATCATCGTACGTCCACTCATGTGTACAATTTCATGGATGAACATGGCGATGCGATAATAAAGTAAGGCCGCTACGATGGTGAATGTGATATAGAGAATCCAGGTGGTGGAAGTGTCCGTCGGATAATACATCCAATCGACCTTCCAGATATCAAAATCCGTGAGGTAGAGCTTGGCAGCGTAGGTTCGTCCGTGAGTGTAGATGAACATGCCGACGGCCCAGCAAGCAATGAAGTCGATCCAATAGATCATTGGATTGTGCTTGAAAAGGTCACCAACGGCTTTACGCGCTTCCCCTACTGAGAATGGTGCACAGGGATTGTCGGGTGTGGTACTCATTATGCCTTGTTGCTTTGCTAATGTATGGATACAGCATCACTTGTATAAATCGGCTTTTTGGACTCGCTATATTTATCCAGAGTTAGCAGCACCGCTGAAACGGCACGGGTATCCTGTGGTTTTTTATAGAGCGGCAATCCAGCGAGCATCGCGATTGGCAATACCGGCAAAATGCTTGGACTACAGTTGCAAATACCCAGAATTCACCTAATGCTGCGAATTGAAACCGCCGAATATACAATATATAGTGGTTGGGGTTCCATTTTGGCACTATAAGTTGATTTTTGATGGTTTTACCGGCGTACGCTCTCAAAGCAGATTAGTTGTGATTGTTTCACGGTTACGGCTGATTGCGAAATGAAATGACGCGATGCTAGCACTTAGCAAAAAGAAGTCGTGAAAAAATCGATTGGTTTTGAAAAACTACCAGATATAGTGTTGACTTGAACCCCTCCTACGATATATTGTCTCCACGTCGCTAGTTGGAGTTATTCAATTTTGGATGAACCGAGGTAAGTTTTGGCAAAATTAGTCAGGATTTGTTAGACTAGGGATAAGAAGGAATTTGAAGGCTAGTAGGATAGAGCTTTCTTCAAGGATTGATCGACGGCAAACGAAAAGGCAACTCTCAAACAGTAGTTGTCAAAATGGATTGTTTTAGACCACGGATTGAAAAAGGTCGAATTCTAATAATAGCTAATGTGCTATAGCTCGATTGTGAGCACGGCATAGGTTCAAGTTCTTTCGAACTGTTGTGGCGGTAGTTGTCATAGCCAGGCCAATCATTTGATTCTAGATACAACTTGATATTTAAAACTTGATGATTGGTTTGACTGTAGCGCCTACATGTCACTAAGTCCCGTAGTAGCATTGAGCAACAAGTGCAGAAAAAAAATGCACCATTGCTTTTTGCTTTGCGTCGGGAAAGAGTTTCGAGCATTCACCGCAGGTCATTGAGTGTCCAGCAGATTTGAGTGCTCGGCAGTGAAGAGAAGTGATGTATAGGCAGGATAGATAGGAAGTCGAACGCTACCGAGCAGATGGTAGCAGCTACAAAGGAGTGACAGATGGTACGTGTGCAGGCAGATTGGATTGTTCGTAAGCGAGATGGAAGAGTTGTCCCTTACGAAACCACATTGGTAACGACAGCCATAACAAATGCTTTTCGAGCCGAGTTGAATTTGGCTCAATCTCAACCGATTGAAGATATTGTTGAACAAGAGATTCACCGTATGGTTGAAGGTGTGACCTCCGAGTTGGCGCCCTTAGCTGGCACGGACGACGGAGTAGAAGTCGAAAAGATTCAGGACTACGTCGAGCTAGAACTAATGCGTCAGGGACATTACCGTATTGCCCGCCGTTATATCGTCTATCGCAGTGAGCACGCTAAGGTACGAGCGCTGAGAGCAGAAGATACGAGTGAAGGTGAAGAAACAAAACGCATTCACATTACACTTGAAGATGGTGCACGAGTTCCCTTTGATCAAGGTCGAGTCCGCGCGAGGTTGTTGTCGGCGTGTAAAGGCTTGGAAGAATTTTGTAGCGTTGATGAAGTTTTAGACGAAGTCATGCGGCAGGTCTTTGACGGTATTTCCTCGACGGAAATATATCGCACAATGATTCTAGCAGCTAGATCCAGTATCGAACGCGACCCTGCTTACGACACGCTGGCCTCGCGGTTGATGCTGATGGTCATTTACAACGATGCACTGCAAGCAGCTCCCGATTTTGAAGGGATCGAACCACTGTATCGTTCACAGTTTGAACATTACATTATCGATGGAATCAATGCGGGACGCCTAGGCGAATCTCTCCGTGGATTTGATTTGGCTCAAATTGCGGAAGCTCTGCAACCACAACGCGACCATAATTTCAAGTACCTTGGTCTACAGGCTATTTACGACCGGTACTTATTGCATATTGATGGCCGCAGAATCGAAACGCCGCAGTATTTCTGGATGCGAGTGGCAATGGGATTGGCAATTGAAGAAGGTGACCAAAAAGAACAACGCGCGATTGAATTCTATAACGTGTTATCTCAGTTCTGGTTCACGTCAGCCACGCCAACCTTGTTCAACTCAGCCACAAAACACCCGCAGCTCAGCAGTTGCTACTTGTCGACAGTCACTGATGATCTGGAGCACATCTTTAAATGTGTTTCCGATAATGCAATGTTGTCCAAGTGGGCTGGTGGTTTAGGGAACGACTGGACCAATGTGCGAGCAACCAATTCGTACATCAGTGGTACCAACGGTCAAAGCCAAGGTGTGATTCCGTTCTTGAAAGTTGTCAATGATACAGCTGTCGCGGTAAACCAAGGCGGTAAACGAAAAGGCGCTGTCTGTTCTTATTTGGAAACGTGGCATCTCGATGTTGAAGAATTTCTGGATCTCCGCCGTAACACGGGTGATGACCGCCGCCGTACGCACGATATGCACACCGCCAACTGGATTCCGGACTTGTTTATGAAGCGCGTGCGGGACAACGGCGAATGGACGTTGTTTAGTCCGGACGAAGTTCCCGACTTGCAC
>DTSG01000530.1 GCA_012965455.1 Planctomycetaceae bacterium
GCAGGCCAATTGTTGGTTGGGCCAACGATGACTACTTTGACTTGGATTTTCAGGGTCAACGTATTTTGGTCGTCGGCGGTGTTTACGATGCTTCATCGGCAGTTCAAGTAAAGCAGCTTTCCCAAAATATTCAATCAACGGACAACCGCTCCGTTGCATTTATCCCTGATCTATACCCTGATTCAGATCAGGGTCGTGTGATCAACGAAGTAGACTTGTCAAAGTTCTACAACTCGAAGAATACCCCCGAGTTCCAATATCTGGTCGGCTGGGCAGCCTATCATATTTCGGACTGTGTCGTACTTTTGCGATTGTCTGACGACGAGTCCGTTGTTGCCAATAATGCGTTTGTGAAACGATTCGGACGGTCCATACTCACAACGGATATCCAAGTATCTGCAGAGCCGCTGCAATATTGCAATGCGATAGCCCAAGCGTCGGCAAAGTTTGGCATTGGATTGGATGTCATGCAATTGTCGAGCAAACTAAGTATAAGCCGCCTCCAAATGTGGATTGATTCAATCTCAGCGGCGACGACCAAGAGTTCTGCTCGGCTCGATTTCCAAAAACGGTCGTCGGATATTGGTTCCGTCGTCGATCAACTGTTGGTCGTGTATGGGCGCTCGATGAAAAACATTTCGTATATCCCGGCGTTGGCAATCATGGCTCAATATCAACATCGGCAACTGGGAAATGAAAAATCACTCACCAATGCTGAGTTAAAAAAACTGCTCGCGCCACATGTGCGGGGACCGTTGCCGAAAAACGGTAGTGCCGTTGCGGGGCATTTGGCACTATTTACGGCGATGAATGCAACGACGCTTGATCGAGAATTTCAACGAGATTGCCAGCAACGAATTTTAGATGTGGCGAACCTGTTTTTTTCTGAGCAGTCCCAATACCGTGGTCACGCGATGATGCCGTTTCACAGCGAGATGAGTGACGCTGTTTTTATGGGCGGGCCGATATTGGCTATTGCGGATTCGATAACTCGCGAGGACGACGGTCCAAAGTACGCCAAGGCGACGATTTCTCATTTACAAGCGTGTGCTCTGATGAACCAACTCGACAATGGTTTGTATCAACATTCGCCACTGGACCCAACTGCTTGGGGTCGCGGTAATGGTTTTGCGGCGCTCGGGGCGAGTATCTGCCTGAGTCTGTTATCACCGAAAATCGAAGGTTATGAGCAGGTGCAGCAAAAATTTATTAAGCAAATAAACGAGTTGGTTAAGCATCAAGATGCAACTGGGAGTTGGCATCAAGTGGTGGATCACCCGGAAAGTTATCCTGAGTTTACTTCGACATGCATGATTGCCTCGGCAATTTTGTTAGGCATTAAGACTGGCGTGTTGCAGCATGATGATTATCGACATGTCATTGTTCAAGCTCAGCAGGCCACGCTTAGACGCATAGCGCCCAACGGGTTTATTAATGATGTATGTACAGGCACAGGTAAACAAAAAAATCTTCGCGCCTATTTAGATCGTGAGGCGATTCAAGGTCGTAATGATCGAGCCGGAGCAATGGCGTTGTTGTTTTTAACTCTGCTCCATCAGTAAATGGGAGGCTCCCCTACAGCCGGGGGCGGTGACTCGCGGTTACTCGCTCAACTATAATCAATGGTATGACTATTCACATACCAACCATGGATGATGTACATCGAGCGCAGATAGTCTTGGCTGAGCATTTAAGTGCGGCGCCATTAATACGTTCTTATCGGCTTGAGCAAGCGTTGGGATTGCCTGTATCGAGGCGTGTCTGGATCAAGGACTATGGTTGGACGCCGAGCGGTTCCTTTAAATGCATGGGTGCCTTGAATTGGATGGCCAACAACAGCGATGAAATTGGTGAGCGCCCAGTCGTTGCCCATTCATCGGGAAATTTTGCTTCAGGTCTGGCGTTTGCTGGTTCACGTTTTAACAAACGCGTGACTATTGTGATGCCTGAAAGTGCTCCGCAGGTTAAATTCGATTTGACGCGCTCATTCGGCGCTGAGATTCAAACCTATGATATAACGACAGATCACGAGACGCAGGCGCGCGCCACGTTGACCGCCGCAATTGTAGAAAACCAAAATGGCGTGCAGGCATCACCCTATGATGATCCGTACGTGATCGCCGGTAACGGAGTTGGGGGAGTGGAGATCGGTGATGCCTTGCGGCATCAGGGGCGCAGCGTTTCTCATTTCTTTTGTCAGGTGAGCGGTGGTGGTTTGCTGGCGGGCCATGCGTTAGCGATAGCGGATTGTTTTCCGGAGGCGCAAATTGTGGGTGTTGAGCCGAGCGGTGCAAATGATTTCCAACAGTCGTTAGCCGCCGACGAACGGGTGCGACTTGAAAAACCGACGAGCATTTGTGATGGCTTGTTGTCCTATGATGTAGGCGAGCATAATTGGCCGATCTTGAGGCGGCACGTAAGCCAAGTAGCAGCCGTTGCAGACGTATCGACGTGTCGAGCGATGAAGTGGTTGTACGACAATCACGGCCTTAAAACAGAACCGTCCGGCGCGATTACGACCGCGGCGATTCTTCACGGTGATTTGGACCTCAGCGGTGATGGTGATATCGTGATCGTTCTGAGTGGTCGCAATGTCGATAATGTTGCGTTTCAGACCTGGTTGGCAGCTGACGGAGTATGACTTTTGCCAAATAGGATTTCGCTATAGCCCAAATTGTGTTTGTTCCGATAAGAATTACAAGGGGCGTGGTGATTCCTCTAGACAAATCTCATGCAATCAGTGCTATAATGGGGACGTTATGAGCAACCCATCCAATATTTTGGACCAACATTTTTCAGCCCCTGTACCTCGGCGCAGTATCCTACAGCTTGGTGGGAGTATGGTTGGTGGTCTCGGGTTATCTCAGTTGTTTGCAGCCCAGGCTGAATCAGCAGTCTCCGCAAAAGTTGATCAACCAGCGGTCATTTTTGTTTGGCTGCCCGGTGGTCCCCCCCACATGGAAACCTATGACCTCAAACCAGACGCTCCCGAAGATTATCGTGGAATCTATAAACCAATCAACACTGTCGTGCCGGGTATGGATATCTGCGAATTGTTCCCGCTGCAAGCAAAGGTCGCCGATAAATTCAATCTGATCCGTTCCGTGTCTCATAAGTTTGCGGATCATGGTGGCGGTCATAAACGGTTCATGACCGGACGGATCCCCGCGACGCCTACCGGAACGATAAACGATGCGCCTTGCGTAGCTTCGATTGTCGCGAAAAAGCTAGAGAACAATGTTAATGCGAGTGGACTATGTAACTATGTTGTACTTGGCAATGGTCGAGTTAATTCCGTAAACACATTTGCTTTTGGGTCAGCATATCTTGGAAATGAAACACACCCATTTAGTGTTTCAGGCGATCCGAATGCGGAAAACTTTGAAGTGCAAAATCTTTCTCTTCATAGCAGCTTGTTCGAAGAACGATTACAAAACCGCTCGGCACTGTTATCAGGACTCGATCGATTTCGAGCGGGTGTTGATGCCAGCGATTTGATGGGCTCGATGGATGCATTTAATCAACGAGCGATGGCGATGATCACCTCGAGTGAAGCCCATCATGCATTTGATTTATCACACGAATCAGAGAAAACTCGCGATCGCTTTGGACGACATGAATGGGGACAGCGAGCGTTGTTAGCTCGTAGACTTGTCGAAGCGGGAGTTCCCTGGGTTTCCATTGTGATGGAAAACCCTTACGTCTCGGGAATCAACATGCCGGATTGGGGAGTTTACAATTGGGATAGCCATGCCGTGAACTGTCACCTATTTAAGGATGCGGAAGTGCGGTTCCCGATCTACGACAAAGTTGTTTCGGCCATGATTGAAGACTTGTATGCCCGCGGTCTTGATAAGCGAGTGTTATTAGTTGTGACAGGTGAATTCGGACGTACTCCGCGGATTACCGTTCGACCTGGAACAAAATCGAAGGTGGACCAACCTGGTCGCGATCATTGGCCCGGAGCTATGAGTTTTCTGGTGGCCGGCGGCGGTATGCAAACGGGACAGGTAATTGGAGCAACCAATTCGCGTGGGGAGGAACCGATTCGTCGACCTTTGACGCCTAATGATCTGTGGGCGAGTGTCTATCGGCATCTGGGTATCAATCCCGAACACTCTTTCTTGGATCATAGTGGGCGTCCCATGCCGATTCTGCCTTTTGGACAGGAAATAGATGAGTTAACCCCGGTCGCCTGAGCCAGCATCATCCCGATTGGCTGACTCGGTGGCGATCGATGAAATCTTCGTCGAGCGTGATTCCTAACCCGGGTCCCTGGGGGATTTTTATGATGCCCTGCTCCGCTTGTACCTTTTCATGAGTTAAATCGTGACGCAGCGGGGAATCTTCTACACAATCCTCAAACAAGAAGGCGTCTTTGCAAGTTGCTAGCCAATGTAGACTTGCGGCAACCGTAATTGGACTGGTGTAACAATGATTGCACAGTCGACTACCGATCTCTTCCACTCGTTGACGAATATATAATGCGTCGGTGAAGCCACAGCGCGATAGATCAACTTGATATACATCAAGTGCTTGAGCGTCAATCAAAGGACGCATTGCTTGCCGCCCGCATTCTTCTTCGCCTGCGGCAATCGGGACTGGTGAACGATCGCGCAGCCAACGATAACCGTCGACATCATTGGGGTCCAACGGTTCTTCGAGCCACCCAATGTTGTACGACTCAAACGAGCGTGCACGTGTTAGCGCGGTCCGCCGATCCCACACACAACCTGCGTCAATGAGTAACGTGGCATCATCGCCAATCCCCGCTCGCGCACCGGCAACTAATTCAATGTCCAACGCTTCGTCTTGTCCCATCGGCTCCCAACCAAATTTAACAGCGTTATAACCAGCATCCCGCCACTGTTCACCAATGGCTTTCGTTTCTGCTCCATCTTTCCCAAATAGAATCGATGCATAAGCTTTGAACTGCTGGTGATGGGCGCCTCCGAGTAAGCGATGAATTGGTTCGCCAAAATGTTTTCCTGTAAGGTCCCATAGTGCAATATTGATCGCCGCCATCGCAGAAATGGTGACACTGCTGCGACCAAAATACATCGTCTCACGATACATCCGATCCCACAGGCGACCAATCTCCAAAGGATTTTCGCCGATCAAAATTTGTCGCAGTCCACAGGCAATATTGTGGCTAAACGGAGCGTCAATAATTGCTTGTACAACCTCGGGTGATGAATCCGCTTCGCCAATACCTTCGAGTCCCGTGTCTGTACGCACACGGATAATGATAGAATCTTGACTGCTAGCCGTTTTTTTTTCAACGCTCTCTATACGTAGAATTTCGCAAATGATTTCGGTGATTTTCATCGTGTCCGTTTATCGGTTGTGTTGAATTAAAATATCATTATATCAATCAATCGTTGGTTGCATAATGGAACAAAACCCAAGCATTATTGAAGGGCATTTAGATAGGACAACAGATCTGCCATTTGTTGTTTACTAATCTGCTTTTCAAGACCTTCTGGCATAAACGACAAACCCGTGCTTTGCAAAACCTCAATTTCGGTCCGCAAGATCGTCGTATTAGTGCCATCTGGTTTTTGTAGCGTGATGCTATTTGCATTTTCAGCTGTAATCATCCCTGTGGTCGAACGCCCTTTCACGTCAATCAACACATATGTCAAAAACTTGGGTTTAACTTCGCGGTTGGGGTCGAGAATGTTTAGCATCACGGCTGGTAGCCCGCGATTACGAATCCCGTTGAGATCTGCTCCGACACGAGTCCCGACATTTTCAAGGCGATGACAAGCAGAACAAACCTTCTTAAAGATTTCCTTTCCTTGGCTCACATTACCTGTGGCCGATAAAGCAGCTTGATAATCTTTGATTACGGCAAGGCGTTCCCCGCTGGGCGCTGACAAGAAAATCTTCGCGACTCGTTGGGCTATATTCTTGTCAGGATGAGCTTTAAGCAGTTGAATCCTCGCTGGATCAATTTCACCTCGGGCAATGCGATCTGTTGCCACCGCATCGAGAATCAGCGTTACCCAGGTGGCTCGTGATAGCAAAGTTTCAGCAGCTCGCGACCTCAAGCTTGGACCCAGAGACCGCCAATTCGCAATAAGTATTTCAGCAGCTTGATTATGTGTATAGGAACCGAGTGTTTCAATAACGGCTGCTCGCACTTCAAAGGGTTCATTGAGATCCAGTAAATCAACCAAAATGCTTTTAGTGTTCGCGAACTTGGCTAGCTGTAAACTGCGAATAGCCGCGGCTCGTTTCTCCGTAGATTCTTTGGGAGATTGCGCAATGGTTATCGATTCTACAATCAGTTGTTGTAGCACCATTGCGGCATTTTCGCCGGTTGTTGCAAGTAATATAGCGCGCCGCTCACCCGCGATATTTTTGACTAGGGCTTCCATTATTTTGGGAGCCAACGTGGTGTCACGTTCTTGTATGTTGTTTAACGATTGCAGAACCGCTGCGAGCTCATCAGTTCGTTGTCGAGTACCGATTTGTGTCGCCAAGGTTAGCATGAACTGTTGACCAGTTGTTGTTTTTAGAAATGCATCCTGTGTGGACAACTCTCGAAATACAAAACCAGCTCCCTGAAACAATGAGCTATTAATAGCCACCGGCATCCATTTGTCTTGATGGTCACTCAGGGTCAGTCGTGTTAGCGCTTGGTTTCGAATCTGTCCTTGAGCAGCTCCGAGTGAGAATGCGAGTTGATATCGTACTTGAATGTCACGGTCGGTTGTCATGTTGCTGAAACGATTTGTGATGGCAACCGATTGTGCCACCAAGGGTTCAGCCACTCGCAATGCATGTACACGAACGATTGCGTCGGAATCAATCAATGCTGTGAGCACGCTCGATTCGTCCAAGGCACCGAGGCCTTGGAGTGCATACAGCGCCGTAAATCGTCCCGCTGCAGTCTGGGCTTGTTGTACAAGCTGACGCAGCGCTGAAATAGCGGAGCTGTCTTGGCGTTGATAGATCAAACGAGAAGCTGTATCGCGATGCCAGCCGTTGGTGTGCTCCAACAGCGATACTAATTGTAGCGTTGTCAATTCAGCGAGATTCGGAGTTGGAGGAGTTGAAAAACCTCGTGGGGCGATTCGATAGATTCGACCTTGTTTGCTGCCACTAAGTGGATCCAGGTATTTCATAAACTCAGGATGCATTTCTAAAAACAACAACTGGTCAACAGTTCATGCTAACC
>DTSG01000531.1 GCA_012965455.1 Planctomycetaceae bacterium
CTATTTTCGCCCTTAACATAACCAATCACAGATGCACCTTTAGTACTTGACTGCAATGCCAGCAATGCCGTTTTCAACATCGGCTTGCCTAATCCTCGTCCGCGAACTCTTGCATCTAGAGCGTAATCTATCACCCATCCATCGTCATCCCGTTCAAAACGCACCTGACCCACAGGAAATCCTGCATCAGTGTCCACTATATACAATCGGCAGTTGTCCAGATCACGTAGATGTTCTCGAAACCAATTTCGATGCGTCAGTGGATCGATGGGATTGGGATTGAAAGCGTTTTGCCTCACTAATGAGTCGTTTGCCCATTGAAAAAACTTGTCTTCATCATCTAATCGAGCTAGCCGCGCGCGCAAAATGGTTTGCGCGTTAAGAGTAAGAATCGTACTTACCCTAAAAATACCTCTGCCATCGACCTGCTGTTGGCAGTGCTGTGACCAGGAAACCTCCAATCCATTATCAAATACTTCTTTCAAGGCTTGAACCAAATTAGCCTGACTGACCTCTTCTTTGCATCCTAACAGCCGAATCAGCCCACGCCTCTCCAACTCCATAACAACCGCCCTTTGGTTCTCAGCAACGGAAATTACTATACTGGGCAAGCCAAGACAGCAACGCTCCCAAGACGTGGTGCCTCCAGCTCCGATAGCAATATCCGCCTTCGCGATTAGCGTGGCAAGACTCGGTATAAATTCATGTAAAGTGATTTGCTCGATTTCTGCCACCTGTCTACGAATCGCCTCTGCGTGTATTCCGAACGGGTTTATGACTACATCCACCGTGATGTCTTTGCGCTTTATGGAAAGAAAAGCGTCTATAGCCATACCGGTTAAATTATTTTCGTCGACACCACCAAAATAAATCAGCAATTGCCGGATCGGCCCTTCACGTGGTGGAATCCTTGCGTGCAACCCTGCATAATGTGGCTGCAATACGGCGTATTCCGGACCCAGCATCAGTCCGCAATTTGCAGGGACCTTGCCTTGGTAACGATGCTCCCAGTTGTCAACTAAGTTCTGGTCTAACAATAAATCGCAGTCATGACGGCGGTCAGCCAGATCATCTATAACCATGATTTTCTGAAAATTCGACCGTAGCGCTTTTTCCCAACGAATATCTATTGCATAATGATCAACGATCAGCCAGTCGAACTTTGTATCATCAATCGCAGCTTTAGTCTGCTCAGCATCCAATTGCCAATCCACTCTAAGCCAAGCCGCATGTTTGGGTTGTTCATTGGTTAAGGGATTATTTCCCGAATTCAATGAAGACGTCGATAGGGTATTCACCTCGAAACCGCGCTGCCTAATCTGCTCATTCAGGTTTCCAGGTTCCTCCCGGCAGATGAAACGACATTCGCAATCGCGTTCACGCAAGGCATCTGCTAATGTCAGGCATCGCGTAACATGGCCGGTGCCGATCTGGTGCGAGGCGTCGGTACGAAAGACAGCTCTCATCCGCTTCAATTCAGGCGTTTGAATCCGCCATGACAGACAGGTCCCTTGAGTAGGGACATTACATCCCGACCATCCTCACATTCTCGTATCATACCGAAGACGGGGTCTAGGGCATCAAAGTATCCAGAAACAATGTCGGGTGTATGCTCGGTGCACACATAGACGCAGTTGCCAGCTAAGTAGCCCTTCGTCAGCATCTCCTGAGTGATCAATGTCTTGTATGCCAAGCCATTGGCATCTTGTTTAAAGGAAAAACCGGTTAGAGCTGGAATGCCTCGGTGGTTGATTTGCAGGTCATGCTTGTCGGCAAGCGCATCCAAGCGTTGACGAATATCCAGTCCGGTGTTTGTTATCGTCTCCCACGAACGCATTCGTTCCATGACTTCAAGAGTATAGAGTGCAGCGGTCGGCCCAATTCTTTCGGTCCAGAAAGTGCTACTGATGAAGGTGCTTTGCGCCGCCT
>DTSG01000532.1 GCA_012965455.1 Planctomycetaceae bacterium
ACGTGACGGGCGATTAGATTAACGTATTCTGCGCTTATCGTAATTTTCTCAGCGTCTTTCTTGGCATTGTCAGCGACAATCTTGGCTTGTTCCTTGGTTTCGAGCGATTGGAACATGATCCCGACCGTAACCAATAACCCAAGGGAGGTTAAGACGGAGAGGATAAATGCGATGGTGAGAATTGTATTTTCGCCGTTGTTTTGTCTTTTTCGCTGGACCATCGTGAACCTATTCTGTGTTCTCTAAAGGGGAACCACTAAGATTTAAAGTGTGAAAAAAGAAGTGTGAATTGTCTGGTGTTTATTAAAACGCCCGACCCGTTTTCTGTGTATTGTTAATATCTACTATAAAGGATAGCGATTTCGATTACCTTTGAAATCGGTTAAATCCAAACAATGATTGTCGACACGAGTATCGAAACAATTATTATGCTTCTTTCTGTATCGACTTTATAGCAGTATCGGTGTGCATTTCTGGGCATTAGACCCTATCTTTTACCTAATCGTTACGATAGTTACCTTCTTCAGAGGGCAGGTTTTGGTACTTTATGGTTAGTGAAATCAGCTAAACAGTACAAAATGAGTAGTTTTTGTTGCAGCGAAGACAAAAATGCGTTTGCTAAGACGTGTAATAAGAGATCGAAGAAGTGTTGGGTGTCGTCGGAGTTCGGCCTTGGCAAGCATTTAAAAGCAAAGCGGGAAATGTAATGGATGGAGTAGAAAAACAACAACAGTTATTTTCGGATATTGATGACACTTGTGCGGCGTCTGGGGAGTCCGTTGATGGGGACAGTACTGCAGTTACAAAAGTTACCAAGCCGGCTGATGTCACTGAAGCTGGAGAAGTACAACAAGTCGAGCCGGTGGGTCCAGCTGCGAGTGACAGCGCGGAAGATGAAGTTGTATATGTCATTGATTCGTTTTCGTTGATATATCAAGTGTTCTTTGGCATACCGTCAATGACAGGTCCGGCAGGTCAGCCGGTAAATGCCATTTTTGGATTTGTCCGCGACATTGCTGATTTGCTGAAGCGAAAAACACCGACGCACATCATTGCGGTATTCGATGCTCCAGGAGATGTTTTTCGACACGCGTTGTACCCAGCGTACAAAGAGAACCGCGATCCGATGCCGGATGATTTACGGGCTCAGATACCACCGATCAAACTCATGCTTGAAGCAATGGGGATCAGGTGTCTAGAACTAGTTGGCTTTGAAGCGGATGACATCATGGCAACGCTCGCTGAACAATCGGATGTACGTGGCAACAAGTGTTATCTAGTCACGAGCGACAAAGATTGTCGGCAGTTGTTGAGCGACAATGTACAGATGTATAACATTCGCAAAGACAGTTATTTTGATGCGGACGATTTACATAAAGTGTGGGGAGTTCGGCCTGATCAAGTGGTCGATTTCCAGTCATTGGTTGGTGATAGTGTTGATAATGTTCCAGGCGTCAATCAAATTGGCCCTAAGACGGCCACCACTTTGTTGCAGGAATTTGACACGTTAGAAGCTGTATTGGATAATGCGGAAACGGTTAAGGCGAAGAACCGACGTGAGAACTTAATGAATGGTCGAGAGGACGCGATGTTGAGTCGCAAGCTTGTGCGATTAGACCGCAACGTTCCCATCGAATTCGAATGGCTCTCGGCCGTCGTCAGCGATGTTGATGCAGAGCAAGTCGAAACATTGTGTGATGAATTTGGATTTCGCACTTTGCGAGAACGCTTGTTGTCTGCTCAAACTAAACCAACCGCTGCGGTTTGGGAAGTTGAATACGTGACCATCACGTCCTTGGGACAATTGGAAAACGTATTGGGGGAAATCACCAGCGAGCACGTTCTGAGTATCGACACGGAAACGACGGGTTTGGATTCTCGCAGTGCGGATTTAGTCGGCTACTCGTTCGCTTGGGAAGTTGGTAAAGCGTATTATGTTCCTGTCCGCAGTATGGATGGAGACGTGCAGTTAGATGGCGCGGCGGTACGCGAATTGATGTGTGGTGTATTGGAAGACCCAACGATTCGCAAGGTTGGTCAGAATTTAAAATATGACATGGTCGTATTACGGAATCACGGTATCCAACTGGCTGGATTATTCGTTGATACGATGGTTGCCCATTATTTGATAGAGCCAGATCAGCGTAATCACAGCCTAGATTTTTTATCGGAGTGTTATCTGCAACATAAACCCGTCAGTTATGAGACGTTAGCTGGCAAAGGGAAGAAGCAGGTTACACTGGATCAAGTCCCGTTAGAAAAAGTGGCCTATTATGCAGCCGAAGATGCAGATATTCCATTGCGACTCTATGAGACGTTAGTGCAGCAGTTGGAGGAAAAGGAATTGTTAACGCTGTTTCAAGAAGTTGAAATGCCTTTGATCGAAGTGTTAGCAGAATTGGAATATAACGGCATTTGTGTCAACGTCGAGTTATTGAAAACGATGAGTGTGCGATTTGCCGCTCGAATTGAAGAGCTCACCAGCGAAATTTTTGCGGCGGCTGAGCAAGAATTTAATATTGATTCGCCGAAACAGTTGAGCAAAGTGTTATTTGAGGACATGGGGTTGCCGGTTATCAAGAAGACGAAAACGGGCCTGAGCACCGACGCTGGCGTGTTGAACGAATTGACTCGGATGGGAGTTAGCGATTTACCACCATTGATTTTAGAATACCGACAAGTCACCAAATTGAAACGAACTTATGTCGATGCTTTGCCAGAGATGCTAAATACAATTACTGGAAAAGTGCATTCGGCGTTTAAACAAGATGTTGCGGCGACAGGGCGGTTGAGTTCGACGGATCCCAACTTGCAAAATATTCCGATACGGACCGCAGAAGGCCGTGAAATTCGCTCGGCATTCATTCCCAGTGAAGAGGGATGGAAGTTGTTGGCGGCAGACTATTCGCAAGTTGAATTGCGAGTGTTAGCGCATTTTTCCCAAGACGAAACATTGCAGCAAGCATTTATTGATGATGAGGATATACACTCCAATGTGGCGGCCGAGGTTTATGATGTGCCAGTTGATGAAGTTACAGTGGAGATGCGGAGGGGAGCCAAGGCGGTAAACTTTGGCGTGATTTATGGGCAATCTGCCTTTGGTTTGGCAAAAGCATTGGGGATTGAAAATAGCGCAGCGGCTGAGTTTATCGATTCTTATTTTCGGCAGTACCCTGGAGTCGAAGCGTTTATGTTGGATACTCTGCGAGCAGCCCATCGTGATCGTCGAGTGAGTACGATTTTGGGAAGGCATCGTAACGTGGCTGACGTGCGAGACCCTGAGACGTTGAAAGACAAACGTCAGCGGAATCTAGCGGAACGGATAGCGATCAACACGGTGATTCAAGGATCGGCGGCAGATATTATCAAAGTGGCCATGATAGCTGTGCTTGACCGTCTGAAAACGGATGATTTTCAAGCTCGACTGTTGTTACAGATTCATGATGAGTTAGTGTTTGAGGTAGCGGCAGAGGAGGTCGAACGCCTGACGGCTATGGTACGTGAGGAGATGATGTCTGCGGTGGTATTATCTGTGCCACTGAAAGTGGATATTTGTGTCGGTGATAATTGGGCTCAATGTAAATAAAGACCACGAACTGGCCAAAAGGATAACAAATATTCGTACTGAATAGTGTCTAGTTTAATGTCCGTGGTGCGTCTATAATAACGACCGTAGTATTCAAATTGGTTATTATTTCGATTACTATCCCACATATTCCTTTTCTCTCAATGGCCGCAGCACACATTCCGCTGTGATTGCGTTCCGGCGAGAATTTTCCCCCCCCCCGTAAGTATATTTCAAATTCCCTTTTCGATGCAGTGTTTTAGCAGCGACGTTGCTATGCGCTGACATTGATGTACCCCGTTGTTCGTGTCCAATTAAAAATTGGCACTAGACTTCCTATGTCCTCACAAAAAACAACCCTTGTTGTAGGTCTTAGTGGCGGTATTGGTTCTGGTAAGAGTTTTGTTGCTGGTTTGTTGAAAGACTTGGGTGCACAAGTGTTCGATGCAGATCGAGCGGGGCATGACGTATTATGCGCAGGGGAAATCAAGGAATTGTTGCGTCAACGATGGGGTAACCAAATTTTTGGCTCCAACGGTGAGGTGGATCGGCAGGCAGTCGCTAGTATTGTTTTTGGATGTAATGATAATGCTGTGACGGAACTTCGGTTCTTACAATCGATTTCACATCCAAGAATTCAACACGCATTAGAGAAGTTTATCGAGACGTTTCAAGTCGCTGGGAATTCGGACTCGATTGTTATCGACGCAGCGTTGTTGTTTGAAGCAGAGTGGGATCAGTGTTGTGACAGAGTAATTTTTGTGGATTGTAGTGAGTCTGTTCGTCGGCAGCGTTGTCGAGAACGTGGTTGGTCTGACGAAGAAATAACTCAACGTCAAGCATCTCAACTCGAGCTACAAGAAAAACGACGTCGATCTGATCTAATCCTCGAAAATTCTGGGACAAGAGATAACACCCAAAAACAATTACAGGCAATGTGGGCAGTGCTAACCGCAGCAGTGAATTAATAAGATGTCAGAAAAACAAAATCCCAATATTGATGATTCTCACGGAGACGAGCATGACGCAAGTGCTGCGAAAGCCGCAGATGCGCGAAGTTCGCAGCAGTTTCAAGACACTGATGGCGAATTTATTAACAATCGGCCGAGACCGGATACACTGTCGCTCGCTGAGCAAATCAGTCGCGAGTTAGACAAAGGCGAAAAAGTTGGCGATCAGTTGGTCAGCGATCCTAGCGAGCAGACGCGGCTGATTGAGCTGCAAAAAATGAGCATGCCGGAGTTGTTAGAGGCAGCAGAAGCGGCGGAGATAGGTGATGTCGCTGGCGTCAAACGACAGGAACTAATCTTCCGCATCTTGAAGAACTTAGTCAAAACCAGCGGGCTCATGTATGGCGAAGGGACTCTCGAGATTCTTCCCGATGGTTTTGGATTCTTGCGTAGCCCAGATTATCATTACTTGTCTTGTCCGGACGATATTTACGTCTCACCCAGCCAAATCCGCCGTTTCAATTTACGAACGGGTGTTTCCGTAGCGGGGCAAATTCGTCCACCTAAGGAAAATGAACGGTATTTTGCATTGCTGCGAGTCGAAACGGTTAATCGAGTTGACCCGAGTGAAAATATTGCTCGAGTCCATTTTGATGATTTAACGCCATTGCATCCGTATCAACGGATTGTGATGGAGCATGATTCTAGCGAAGTTTGTACTCGAATCGTCGATATGGTTACTCCAATTGGCTTTGGGCAACGCGGGTTGATTGTCAGTCCCCCGCGAGCTGGTAAGACGATTCTGTTGCAACAGATGGCGCGAGCGGTACTGAAGAACTACCCCAAAACGTATGTGATCATGTTGTTGATCGACGAGCGGCCTGAAGAAGTGACAGACATGGAACGTGAAGTTCGTGGCCCAAATTGCGAAGTGATAAGTTCGACTTTTGACGAATCACCTGCCCGACATGTTCATGTCTCTGAAATGGTGATTGAAAAAGCGAAACGGATGGTTGAATGCGGTATGGACGTCGTGATTTTCATGGACTCGATTACTCGCTTGGCTCGAGTATGGAATACCGAATGTGAACCAAGTGGCAAAATATTGTCTGGTGGACTCGATGCAAACGCATTGCAGAAACCAAAGAAGTTTTTTGGTTCAGCTCGTAAAGTCGAAGAGGGCGGTTCCTTAACGATTCTCGCAACTGCCTTAATTGATACCGGTAGTAAAATGGATGAAGTCATCTATGAGGAATTCAAGGGTACGGGTAATTTAGAGATCGTATTGGATCGTCGCATTGTGGACCGGCGGATTTTCCCAGCGATTGATATTAATGCCAGCGGGACTCGACGCGAAGAAAATCTATTGGACCCAGAGGAATATAGACGCATTGCAATGACACGACGTGTTTTAGCGGACCAGAATGAAGTTGATGCCATAGAAATGCTCGTTAAAAAGGTAAGCGAAACAAAGTCCAATGCAGAATTCCTAATGAGTGTTAATCCAGAGGCTTAGTGCATTTCATTGCGAACAGTACGAATCAGCGAAATCATAATAAAGAGAGACAGCAATGCCGACAATATTTGATGGAAAACGGGGAAGTGCAGATGGCCGATATGCCATTGTTGTTTCTCGATACAACGATTCCATCACACAACGATTGCTCGACGGTGCGTTAGATTCATTGCAAGCTGCCGGAGTTGCTGATGATGATATCCAAGTTGCCTGGGTGCCGGGAGCGTGGGAATTATCGGTTGTTGCTGCTAGATTTGCTCGCTGTGAGAAAGTCGACGCGGTGATTTGCTTAGGAGCGGTCATCCAGGGTGAAACAACCCACGCCCAATATATCAACAGCCAAGTTGCCAGCAGCCTCGGAAAGTTATCCTTGCAGTACGAATTGCCAGTATTGTTTGGTTTATTGACGTGTGAAACGATGGAGCAGGCGATTCACCGAGCTGGCGGTAACTTAGGTAACAAAGGCGTGGAAACAGCTGAAGCTGCTGTTGAAATGGTAAATGTAATGCAAATGATTTCTGCTGAATTGACCGAGTGAATTTTCCCCTCCCACAATAACTAGTTCTACGAACGTAATAGGTGACCAGCTAATTAAAGGTATTAATGTGAGCGACGAAGCGATTGAAGATGATAATACTCAACCCTGGAGTGGACGGCGGTTAGCGCGAGAAATTGCAATTCAGTTGTTGTACGAATGCGACTTAAATCCAGAACGGATGACCGAAAATCCGACGGAGTATATTCAAAGGCATTTGACTCCTGAGCCCGCTGGTTTGTCAGAGTTTGCGGTAGAATTGGTGCTTGGCGTCCGGAGCCACCGCGACGAATTAGATGAGGTAATTTTGGGTTGTGCAGAAAACTGGACAATTGCTCGCATGGCACCGACGGATCGCAATGTAATTCGTTTGGCGACATTCGAACTGACGCAAACCTCAACGCCTGGTCAAGTTGTGATTGACGAAGCCGTAGAGTTGGCCAAACGATTTGGTACAAAAGATTCGCCGTCATTTGTTAATGGCGTGCTTGATAAGGTGCTACAAGGACGGTCCTGAGTCTTCTTTGGATTAGTAGGCTCCCCAAACTTCATCAAACTTCATCAAACTTCATCAAACTTCATCAAACAGGCCTGCGA
>DTSG01000533.1 GCA_012965455.1 Planctomycetaceae bacterium
TTGACGCCGCAAAGCTGAGATCGGCGTCTGCCTGTTCTTTGCTGGCCTCTGACTGCTCTCCGGCCAGACTCACAATGACCCCCACGACGAAGGCTGTTGGGAGGACGCTCCAATTCCTGGTATGACGTTACGGGATTATTGCAAATTCATCCACGAGGAGACTCCATTCGCCATTATGGGTCAAGCTGGTCGGGGCGGCTTGTTTGAGCAAGCTAAATACATGGTGGGTTATGCGAAGATCTTTTCTGATTTTATTGAAGCGCCGGAATTTTTGGAAGCGCTACTTACAAAACTGACCGATATTGAAATTGAGTTTAACAAGGTGCTCATTGATCTGTGTGGAGAATACATTGACTGGATAAGAGTGAGTCCAGAGGATCTCGCCAGTGAAAATACGACATTTATATCTTTACGCATGTTCAATAAGCAATTAAAAAAACATTACCAGCGTGCCACGTTGGCTACCCGAGAATATTTCCTCAACAAAAATCCGAATGGAAAGATCCAGTTTCATAGTTGCGGGGCAGTTCCAGAGACGTTCATGCGAGGGCTGATAGATTGTGGGGTCGATGGTTATGACAGCCTTCCGCCAAAGGTTGATCGAAAGTCGAATCCAGCCGCTAAGAAGCGTGCCTTAGGTAAGGAAATGTTTTTTTACGGCGGAATTGATGTGCAGGAAACGCTACCGTGGGGAAAACCGGATGATGTTCGAGCTGAAGTTCGAGCGAGAATCTGGGAGGTGGGGCATGGTGGCGGGTATCTGCTCAGTTCATCACACCGCTTAGAGCATGATGTCCCGGTAGAGAATACCTTAGCGATGATCGAGGAAGCGCACGAGTATGGAGTTTATCCCTTGCCCGAGGCTCCGCCGCCTGGGGCAGATACGGGCGAGGAAAGGGCGGAAGTGGAAAATACATAGGTTTTTCGCGGCAGGGGGAGAATATCAAGTAGTTTTCAGGAGATTCAGATGCCTTTAGAGATTGATACAGAGAAGGAAAACAACCTCGATGACCTTAAGGAAGATATCGAGGTTACGCGGAAAACGGACCGCTGGTCTGACGCTCCCGCTGAGGTCAAGGAGCTTTTCCATCAGATCGAGTGGAATGTAATTGACGGTGAGCACGGTGGGACAGTCGATCTAATTCGACCCGCCCTTGGGCATCAAGTATCACCAAGAACTCTTGTAGCGGGGCCGATGGCAACTGGTATCGCCGAAGTTGGAAGGCGTTTCAAATTTGATGAGTACTTCTTGCCAGAAGTCATGATGTCGGCAAAGTCAATGCACGCTGCACTTGGCATATTGAAGCCACTTATAATCGAAGAGAAGTCGGAAGAACTGGGGACGGTTGTTGTCGGTACGGTCCAGGGGGACCTTCACGACATTGGGAAGCGGATCGTTGCGATGATGTTAGAAGCGGCTGGTTTTACCGTTCATGATCTCGGTGTTACGGTTCCACCGGAAGAGTTTATTGCCGCCATACTGGAACACAAACCCCAGATCGTCGGATTTTCAGCTCTTTTAACTACGACGATGAACATGCAGTGGGAGACAGTGAAGGTAATCGCGAAACAGGGTCTGCGTGAGGATGTCAAGATATTCGTTGGTGGTGCACCGATCAGTCAAGCGTGGTGTGACAAGATCGGAGCTGATGCCTACGCGGCAGACGCCTTGATCGCGGTAGAAAAAGCGAAGGCTTGCGTGGGCAAGTTTAAGGAATTAAAAGGTGGTGATCCATCCCTGCATGCAGCGATGCTAGCAATGGACACAGATCTTACACGCGCCAAGGCAGAAAAAGCTCAAGCCGCCTACGCCGCGTGAGTTGAAACACCAGCCTCCGTTTCGCTGAGGTCAGTTTCCATGTCGAAAATTTTGGGAATGATCTCGGGCCGACCGTGGGTGAGCATCGGTAGTGCTGGGGCAATTG
>DTSG01000534.1 GCA_012965455.1 Planctomycetaceae bacterium
ATGGGATGTGCAGCGATTCGTGACTTGTCACCGTTGTTCCAGCGACAGACAAAATCGGATCCTACAAATGAACCAGACACAGACTGTTATCCAAGGGGATGATTGTGGCGACTGTGGGTGAACCAGGTAAACGATTTTTAGTGATTGGCGCGGGCTTTTCCGGTTCGCTGCTAAGCGCCATTCTAGCGCGGCATGGCAAACAGGTTACTTTGATTGATCGCGGCGAGCATCCCCGGTTTGTTATTGGCGAATCCTCTACACCAGCAGCTGGTTTGATTTTGCGAACCTTGGTAAAACGCTATGGACTATCTGAACTGGCTCCGTTGACTAGCTATGGCCGCTGGGTGAACGAACTAGCGAGTGTTCGCCGCGGAGCAAAACGCGGGTTTAGTTATTTCTTTCATCAAGCCGATGCGGATTTTCAAGTTACGGAGTCTCATCCCAATGAATTATTAGTTGCCGCCAGCTCTGCGCTAGAATTAGCGGATACCCAGTGGTTGCGATCCGATGTAGATCAGTTTTTATGTGACTACGCTAGGCAGCAAGGTGTTGTCCTGCGCGACCTCACGACTTTAATGTCATTGCAGCGTCATGAGGTGAGTCGTGAATGGGCGGCAACGGTCGTCGATAGTGAGGGTGTGCAGGAGAGTTTGCAATTTGATTGGGTTGTGGATGCCTCGGGTCAGGGCGAAGTCGTCGCTAGCTTATTGGATTTGCCCAGTGGTGATCTGCATGGTCTACAAACGAACACGGTAGCGGTTTTCACTCATTTTGATGGTGTTAAGAGTTGGGATGCAATGCTGGCCGAACAGCGACAAGATACTAAGGACTTTCCGTTTCCGGCTGATGCGTCTGCGCAACATCATGTACTTAAGGAAGGTTGGTTGTGGTGCTTGCGGTTTGATCATAGCGTGACGAGTGCTGGGCTTGTATTGGATGCCCACTATCTCGCCGATGATTGGCAGCAAATCACCGCCAAAGAAACGTGGCGCACACATGTTGCTCGCTATCCAAGTTTGAGCCGAATGTTCCAAGACGCTCAGCTATCTGTCACGCCCAATCGTTTTATCAAGACGCAGCGATTACAACGTATCGCTGGGCAAGCTGCTGGGCAAGGTTGGGTGAGTCTGCCACATACCGCTGGCTTTATCGATCCGTTACATAGTACTGGGATTGCGCATTCGATGAGCGGAGTAGAACGATTGGCGGACATCTTCTTGAGTGCAGACAGTGCGCAACAAGCTGGCGTGCAGGCCTATGGAGAACAAGTGCTAGGTGAACTAAAGTTAATTGACTTGCTGGTGGCAGGTTGCTACTTAGCGTTGCCATCGAAACGCCATTTTGAAGCATATTGCATGCTTTATTTTGCGGCGGCTACGACTTACGAGAAAAGTCGTATGGATTCCGCTGGTCCTAATTTATGCAATGCGATGTTACTCGCAGATGACTCACAATGGGTAACGGCGGTGCGGGATGTGTTTTATCACCTGCAGGAATTAGCAATGTCCCAACATTGGGGGGAACCGGCACAATTTGAGGCGATTATTCGGGAAAAAATAAAACGGTATAATCATGCTGGATTATGTGACGTTGAGGTGTCATCCATGTATCGATATACAGCGGCAATGTAGTAAATCATCTGTTATTGAGGGTTATTGGCGGTGACACTTCGCTGACACTATTGTGACGAACTGCTAGGAGGAATTACGTAGTAGATCGAGTTTGACGTCGATATGAGTCAATAGATACAATAGAGAGGAGATAAGACATGCAAAGGATGGCAGTTATACGATTCTGAGCAGCACTTCCCATAAAAAACCAAAACAATCCCACCTAACGCTTGCTCGGGAAACATGAAGACCTATCAAGGTTACGGTGATTTAGGCTGCGGCCTTGGCATGATTTCAATATAAAAACGACACATCGATCAATGGGGCGATTGGTGTAATACAGAATCCCACCTTTTTATTCTGTGACATTTCATGAAGCGATTAATCTATTCAACACTGATTTGCATAATGCTGTTGTCTCCAGCGGTGGCTGAGAGCCCTCTCCACGAACAAATCGATACGGCGGTTTCCAAGTATCAGGCGCTGAGCAATGAGAGCTTGGCTACGGCGGCCGAGTTTCAGCGACGTGTGTACTTGGACCTGTTAGGAACCATTCCATCTGCCCAAGAAACGCGTTCCTTTTTAGACGATGGGGCTGCGGATAAACGCGAACAATTGGTGAATCGAATCATCGCAGATCCTCGATTGAACCATCGCCTAGCAAATGTATTTGACGTCATGTTGATGGAGCGAATTGCCGATGGGCAAGTCAAATCGGCCCAGTGGCGTCAGTATTTGTATGATTCATTCGTCGCTAATAAACCTTACAATGTTCTGGCTCGCGAGATATTAGCTTCCAACGGCGCTGACCCAGCCTCTCGACCAGCAGCGAGATTTTATTTGGATCGAGCAGGTGAAACAAATCGACTGACGCGAGATGTCGGCCGGATGTTCTTCGGCATGGACATGCAATGTGCACAATGTCACGATCACCCATTGATCGATGGTTACTTTCAACGCGATTACTACGGGTTGTTTGCATTTCTCAATCGCAGCCACATCTTTACAGACACAGCCAAGAAGAACTACTTTGCGGAAAAATCCGTCGGCAACGTTTCCTTTAAAAGCGTGTTCACCGAGGAAGCGGGTGAAACAGGGCCTCATCTGCCTGGAGACGCTCCGATTACCGAGCCAGTTCACAAAAAAATAGATGAATACAAAGTCCGACCGCGGGCGAACGTTGTGACGGTGCCAACATATAGTCGGCGCGAGCAATTGGCAGTGACAGCCACCAATGGCAACAACAGAGCGTTCAACCGCAATATTGCCAATCGGCTGTGGGGATTAATGAACGGTCGCGCATTAGTCGCGCCCGTCGACTTACAACACGCTGGAAATCCCCCGCTCAATCCGGAATTAATGAGTGTACTCGAATTGGGCATTGTGCAATTGAATTTTGATGTGAAGGCTTTCTTGCGTGAGGTCGCATTGTCAAGAACGTATCAACGTGCCTATCAACTGGAATCTGGTACCAAAGTGACGGCAGCACACATCCAAGGGAAACTTGAAAGCGTCGAAACTGTACAGAACGAGTTGAGTAAGCAAGTCGTCGTCGCATCTCAAGCCTGGCAGCAACAGCAAGTTGTCGTTGCCGAACTCGATACGCAATGGGCTGAAATTAGAGCGGCTTATGTAAAGGCGGATAAAGCGGCGTCGGCCAAGTTGGATAAATATTTAAAAGAGGATGGTAGTCGTGTAACAGCGACGAATAGCATCTCGCAGCGTTCACCTAAACGAGATGTATTAGCCGCCGCGGCAGCGGAAATTGATGCTGTTCTAAAGCTATTACCCGTAGAAAAAGGGGTTGTGGATGCGGCGGCCGCGTTCAAGAAAAAATTAGACGCAAGCAACGCTGAATTAACGAAGCTAGTAGCAACTCGTGAAAAAGCGGAGGGCAAAACCAAAGAGGAGTTAGCCGAACTTAGCCCATTACAAGTCGCTCTCGATACGGCCTGGCAAGCGTGGGAGCCAGGTAAAATAGAACGGCAAGCAGCGGCCGCCAAAGAACAAGTCCTGCGAAACGCTTATGAGAAAATACAGGCAGAGTTCTACGCAATGGACGGCCAGAAACTTCGTTGGAAACGAATTCAGTCTGCCGCTTTACTCGACGAACAAGTTGTTTCTCAACAGAAGCAGTTGGTGGAGCTGCAGCAAAAAATAAAACAAAGCACAGATCAAGTCGCTGCCGACAAACAAAAATTAGCCCAGCTCCAAAATAATCAACAATCATCGCAGCAAACCCACCAACAAGAGATGAGTGCCTTAACGGGCGTCGAAAAACAGCGCACCGCCAAGAAAGAAGCGGTTGAATTGATGGATGAATTAATTGCGACGACCAACGCTGCGATTAAATTGATCTCTACCGATGACGATGCCTTAGCCGTGGTTAGTCAATTGAAACAACAACAAAGCCGTTTAGGTTCGGAGATGGCGGAAGCGGACAAGCACGTCAAACTTTCCCAGAGCGAAGTATCCGCCAGCGCGAAACAGCTTCAGTCAGCAGCTACTGCGGTGACAGAAATGCAAAAGATGCTTGACGCACAGCTGGCTACCTTGCAAACGCAACAGCAACAACTGGCGACTGAGCAACTGGCACTCGTGACCACCCTCGAAAAACAGGCGGAAGCACATGAAAAACTATCGAGCGTGTTAGTGCACGAGTTCGTCGTCAGTGATCTTAAACCACTGACACCGGAACAACTGGCAAACACGGTCATGGAATCTCTCGGCGTCACAGAGACGTTTCGTGTTCAAGTAGAAGCGGAAGTTGCCAAGGCCAATCCACTGACTGATGTGGATAAACAAGATGCGGCAAAAATAGCAACTCGGCAACGAGAGGTAAGTGAAAAAGTACAAGCAAAACTTGCTAGTCTAGAGAATGAATTCATAAAACTATATGCGGCGGGAGCGGGACAAGTTCAAACGGACTTTTTCGCGACGATCGACCAGGCATTGTATTTCACCAACGGCAGCCGAATTAAGGGTTGGGTGAATTCGAATTCGTATTTAACCGGGCGTTTGATTAAAAGCGAATCTGCCTCGGAAATCTCGGAACAACTCTATATTAGTTTGTTGAACCGTCGCCCCACCGCACAAGAAACCAAACAAGTAAGCGATTACTTAACGGCTCGTACAGATCAAAAAGCAGAGACTGTGCGCGAGATGATCTGGGCTTTGTTGGCGTCGACCGAGTTTAGATTTAATCACTAGGATTGTCCTTAACCACCAGTTTTTAATATTAGTTGTGAGCAAGTCCATGAAACGTAATTATGCATGTAGATCAAACGAACACGAAATTGCGAGGCGTGGTTTTTTAGGCACAATGCTAGGAACCGCTGGGGTTGTTGGTGGTCTAGGCGCCTTCACGAATCGGTCTATAGCCACTGAGCTCGAAAGAAAACAAAAACGGGTGGTGGTGTTTAACATGGCCGGCGGAATTAGCCAGCTTGAAACATGGGACCCTAAGCCGGGTACCGATACGGGTGGACCCTTTCGGGCAATACCGACATCGGTGCCAGGTGTCCACATCTCAGAATTATTGCCCAAAACAGCTAAGTTAATGCATCATTTGGCTTTAGTGCGGAGCATTAACATCAAAGAAAACGATCACGGCAAAGGTCGATATGCCATGTGGACTGGGCGCCGTCAAACACCCGCCCAAGAGTTTCCGCAAATCGGTGCAGTGATGGCAAAATCATTAGGAGCCGATAAAAATGCGTTGCCTGGACATATCCGAGTCTCCAGCAGTACGGGTGGTCGCAGTAACGACTCGGCATACTTGGGGCCAGCGTTTGCCAGTATTTCCATTGCTAGCGGTAAGCCCCCCGCCAATTCCGCTCGACCTGAGGGAATGACTGAAAAACAAGATATATTACGCAACGACTTTCGTCGTAGTGCGGACGAGCGGTTTTCTTTACGACGTCGCAGTGCTCAGACTGACGCTTACGCACAGAGTTATGAACAAGCGCAACAACTCATGGCAAATCGTGATGTCTTTGATATCACCAAGGAGTCACCCAAAGATCATGAGCGCTATGGAAAACATGAACTAGGGCAACATAGTTTGTTAGCACGACGATTGTTAGAAAACGGCGTTACCTTTGTGCAAGTCACACATTCGAACTATGACACACATAACGAAAATTTCAATTTCCACCTAGAACAAGTCGGAGAGTTCGACAAAGCCTATTCAGCGTTGGTCGAGGACTTGGTAGTACGGGGGATGTTGGATAGCACGTTGATTATTGTCATGAGCGAATTTGGCCGTACGCCGCGTATCAATCAGTACTATGGCCGTGACCATTGGGGAACAGCGTGGTCGATTTGTCTAGGCGGTGCTGGGATTCAACGTGGTGCGGTGATTGGCTCAACCAATGAAAACGGTACAGCCGTGAAAGACCGAGAGGTTGATCATGGCAATTTGTTCCACACCTACTTGCAGGCTGTGGGAGTTGATTCATTAGGCAGCTTTAGCATCGGTGGTCAAGACATTCCTGTGGCCGATCCTTCTCATGCCCCGATTGAGGAACTACTTGCATAATGACGTTATTGGAAACCACTGAAGTGACCGTAGATCCCACTGCTACTCATGTTGATAAGACATGGAAGTATACGAGTCCGTTAATTACTTGTCGGTTTGATCCAGCTGGAAAATATGTTTTTGCGGCCGCTCAAGATAATGCTCTCATTCGCTGGACTTTGGCTGACGGTACGATGAAGGTTTATAAAGGTCACGATTCTTGGATTCGTGATATCGAGTTTTCAGAGGACGGCAAGACTGTTGTCTCCAGCGGTTGTGATGATCGTTTGTTGTTTTGGAACGTTGAAGAAGCCGCCGCAGAGCCCAAGCCGACGCGAGAGATTCATGCGCATAAAGGCTGGATTCGGTCTATCCAACTAAGCCCTGATGGAAAGTTGCTCGCAAGTGGTGGCAATGACCGCATTGTTAAAATTTGGAATATGGCCGATGGCAAGTTAGTTAAAGAGCTTGTCGGCCATGAAATCGATGTCTACAGTGTGATGTGGCACCCCCAGGATGGAACACTATTTAGTGGTGACTTAACGGGGAAAATCTACCGTTGGGATACGGTCTCCGATAAACCAGCCCTAGTTTATGACGGCAAAGAACTCTATACCGCGAATACTGGTCAAAAAGCTGGTTACGGCGGCATCCGCGGTATGGCTTTAAGCGCGGATAATAAAACTTTATACGCCTGTGGTCTGCACAAAGCGACCAATCCGTTTGGGGCTGTGCAAGAACCGTTAATACTAGCTTTCGACTTGGAATCTAAAAAAGTAGTCAAAAAATGGGAAGTCGCTGGACTCAAAGCGATTGCTTGGGAAATTAAACTCCATCCCCAGGGATTTTTATTTTGTGTTTGTGGCGGTGGCGCTGGTGGTTATTTGACGTTTATCAAGCCGAGCGAAGACAAAGATTACCATCGCGCGAAATTACCGAATGTTTCTCGAGGCATGGATTTACATCCAGATGGTGTGCAAATCTGTGTGGCGCATTATGAT
>DTSG01000535.1 GCA_012965455.1 Planctomycetaceae bacterium
ATCACTTAAGCGTCCACCGAAGAACTCAGCAAAAGCGACCGATGCGTCATTGCCCGACGGCAACATCAAACCATACAGTAACTCACCAACACTGATTTTCTCATCAACACGCACCCCTGCGGTACTGCCTGGCGTCGCATCTGCTCGCTGGGAAAATGTAATCACTTCTTGCAACACTTGTGGATCTGTATCCGCGTACTTCAATACTAAATAGGCCGTCATGATTTTCGTCGTACTGGCGACGTCAATAGCTTTGTTATAGTTCTCACCCCACAGCACCTCGCCAGTGGAAGCATCCGTGATAACCCAAGCTTTGCATGTCAGAAATGGCAAACCAACAAGTGCATCATTTGGTTCTCGTGGTAACCGTTGACGATTAAAACGTTGCTCGTCATCAATGGGTTCATCTTTGGTAATGAGTTTACCGAGTGCCAACCAAGTTCCCGGATCGACACGGCCCGTTGCCCCCAAGTCCCGAGAAATTTGGAAAAGCTCAACGGCCCGCCGTGTATTGGCTCCAAAATCGCCATCAATATTCAAACGAGGTGAGGGCTTAAGCCGCGCGTTTAATGTCCGTTGTAAATATTCAACTATTTCCCCCGCTGCACCCAGCTCAAGCGTAGGCGGCGGCGACTCTTGCCGCAGGGCAATCACCTCTGATTGTCCAATCACGACATTACTCGATAAAAACAGCACTGCCAAAAACATTAGCGACAGCGATAGTTGTGCGTGATATTGAGAACGTTCCAACATACTATCCATTGTAAAAAACATTTTCGATTATAAAAAAGGGGCTCGGTCAGTATCCTATTGAAACTACCATAATAACCATCAGTCATTCAACTAGCCCTGCAATACAATTACAATGATGGTACACGGTTTTGCACCACCGCCGACACGCTGGGCCTCCAGCAGGTTCCCTTGCCACACAACAGGTAACGCTTTGAACAACTTAACTCGCTTCTGGGCTTCTTCAATTGCTATTTTACTGCTCGGCATATGCGCTAGCATGCAGGCAACTGAGCCACCGCCCGAAAAGCTCCAATACAATCGAGACATCCGCCCTATTCTGTCGCATGCCTGTTTTATCTGTCATGGCCCAGATGCTGATGCTCGTCAAGCCGAACTTCGACTCGACGTCCGTGCGGATGCAGTGCGTGAAACTGAAAGCGGGGCATTGCCAATCGTGCCAGGCAAGGCGACTGTGAGCGAGTTGATACAACGTATCTCTACCGCGGACCTTTCCCAGCGAATGCCGCCGAAAGGACACACCGCATTGACCGCTGAGCAAATTGAAACACTCACCCACTGGATCAATCAGGGCGCCGAATATCAGCAACACTGGGCATTTATCACTCCCACCAAAGTCGAAATCCCAACCGTCAAAAATCAATCGTGGACTCGCAATTCGATCGACAAATTTGTTTTGGCGCGGTTAGAGAAATCCAATCTGGTACCGAACGCTCAAGCGGATCGTGAAGCATTGATTCGCCGTGTCTCATTCGACCTCACCGGTCTTCCACCAACACTCGAGGAAATCGACACGTTTCTCGCGGACACGCAAGACACCGCCTATGAAACCATGGTAGACCATTTCCTCGAATCCTCAGCCTACGGCGAACAGATGGCCAGATACTGGCTCGATCTTGCTCGCTATGCCGACACCAACGGCTACCAATACGACACCGAACGAACTCAGTGGGTGTGGCGCGATTGGGTCATCCATGCCTATAACTCGAACATGCCCTTTGATCAGTTCACTATCGAACAACTCGCTGGCGACCTCATTCCCGACGGTACGCCCCAGCAACAACTGGCCACGGGATTTAATCGCAATCATGCCATCACCATCGAGGGCGGAATCATTAGTGAGGAATACCGCGTGGAGTATGTGATGGATCGAGTTGTTACGACGGGTGCCGTCTGGCTCGGCATGACTGTCGGCTGCGCACGCTGTCACGATCACAAATACGATCCACTGAGTCAAACCGAGTTTTACCAGATATTGGCTTACTTCAACCAAGTGCCGGAAAAAGGTAACAGTGGTTTTGACCCGCGAGCAACCATTGCTTCTCCTCTGGCGGCAAAACAAAATCAAACCCAAGAAGCAGAAATCGAAACTCTACGCGCGGAACTAGCAAAGCCGCACGATATCACCGACGATCTTGAAAAATGGACTCGTACGCTGCACGATAAAGACATCCAATGGCATGTCCTAACACCAGATTCCATCAAGTCCTCGGGTGGAACAACACTCACACTCCTCGATGACCGTTCCGTCCTAGCCACCGAAACGAACCCCGCTCAGGACACATACGAGATCACAGCAACCACGATACTGCAAAACATAACGGCGATTCGTCTTGAGTGCCTGACGCACGAGTCACTACCGGGAGGTGGTCCGGGCCGATACTCTAATTCAAATTTCGTTTTAAGCGAATTTGAGTTGCGCATTAAATCGAGTGGCACAGACAAAGAAGAAACGCCGTGGCAAGCGATCAAGTTCGCGAGTGCAATCGCCGAGTACAATCAAACAAACTATCACGTCAACAATGCAATCGATGGTACAACTGCCGGCAACAACGGTTGGGCTGTTGACGGCCCCACCCGCAAAGAACCTGTTGCCTCCATCTTCGTCGCGCAGCAAGCATTTAGCGAAAAGCCTAATAGCCAACTGCAATTTCGCCTACGGCACGAAACGTCTTTTGGGCAACACGGGATAGGCCGGCTACGACTGTCCGCTACCACGGCCGACCCGACGAGAATACAATTTGAGTCGATTCCCGCTGAGATTATTACCATTGCCAAAATCGACGCGGCTCAGCGCAACGCAGCTCAAACAAAAACTATCACCGAATATTTCCTAGCCAATCACGATCCTCAAAAATCACTGCAGGACAAATTGGCTAAGCTAGTCGCCGTTAAAAACAACACGTTCCCACCAACGATGGTAATGCGTGACATGTCGCCAGCTCGTAAAACCTTCGTGCTCAATCGTGGGCAATATAACGAACCCACTACAGAAGTGAGCGTCGGTGTACCCGGCGTCTTCCCAGCGCTACCCACAGATTCCGCGCCGAATCGCCTTGGATTCGCTCAGTGGTTAATGCAGCCGGATCACCCGTTAACCGCTCGTGTGGCTGTCAATCGATATTGGCAACGATTGTTTGGCGTAGGGCTAGTAAAAACTCTTGAGGATTTTGGCACACAGGGGGAATTGCCAAGCCATCCACAATTACTCGACTGGCTCGCACTTGATTTCAAAGCTAATGGTTGGAACATCAAACGAACACTCAAGACGATCCTCTTATCGGCAACCTATCGTCAGTCAGCGCAAGCACCTGCAGCAGCCTATCAACAGGACCCTGATAACCGTCAACTTGCTCGAGGACCACGCATGCGGCTGTCCGCCGAAGAAATTCGCGACAGTGCCTTGGCGATCAGCGATTTGCTCGTACATAAAATTGGCGGAAAAAGCGTATATCCATATCAGCCGCTAGGCATTTGGATGGAATTGAACAATCGTCCCGGCTATTCGCGCAAATACCCTCAAGCCACGGGTGAGGATTTGTATCGTCGAAGCCTATACACTTTCTGGAAACGTACTGTGCCGTCGCCGATGCTCAAGACGCTAGATGCTCCCGAACGCGAATTCTGCACTATCCAACGATCGCGTACCAATACCCCACTGCAATCACTACTACTACTGAATGCTCCCCAATTTGTAGAAGCCGCTAGGCACCTGGCCGGCCGAGTCATGGCGGACAATATAACCGAACCGAATCAACAGATTCGTTACATATTCCGTCTCGTCACTGGACGCACTCCGTCCAAACGCGAAGTCTCAGTTATACAATCCGTGTACCGTTCGCAACTTACGGCTTTTACGAGTGACACCAACGCCGTCGATGAACTCTTAGCAGTCGGTGATTCGGACGTCGACGATACATTGGACAGGCCAACGTTAGCTGCTTGGACAATGGTCTGCCGGATGCTACTGAACCTTGACGAAGCCATCAGCAAATAACGAACCCAAACCTAAAGACACACAACCAAATCACAATATCATGACCCATCCATTAAAAGCAGCACAACTCATTTCGAACCGCCGCCAGTTCTTTGGTAAAGCCGCGACTGGTATCGGCACCGCTGCACTGGCAAGTCTGCTCAACGGACAAGCCACAGCGACGGCGGCCACATCAACAGACCGCATCGGTGGTCTAGCGGACATCCCACACTTCGCCCCTCGTGCAAAACGTGTTATCTACTTGCTGCAATCAGGCGCTCCGTCGCAAGTCGATCTGCTCGCCCATAAACCCTCGCTCGAAAAGCTTCATTTGCAGAATTTGCCCGACAGTATCCGTGATGGACAACGGTTAACCGGTATGACCGCGGGACAAAAGAATTTTCCCGTTGTAAAATCGCCGTACAAATTTACTCAACACGGAGAATCGGGGCGATATTTAAGCGAACTCCTTCCGCATTTAAGCGGCGTTGTTGATGAAATGTGCTTCGTCCATTCCATGCATACCGAGGCGATCAATCACGACCCCGCTATCACCTTCTTCCAATCGGGACACCAGCAACCGGGTCGCCCTAGCCTCGGGTCATGGCTCAGTTACGGATTGGGTAGCGAAACAGAAAACTTGCCGTCGTTCGTCGTGATGTTGAGTCAAAACACATTTTCCCAGGCGCAACCATTGTATGATCGGTTGTGGGGTGGTGGATTCCTACCTTCTAAATTTCAGGGAGTCAAATTTCGTAGCCAAGGCGACCCGGTTTTATACCTGAAAGATCCGGCGGGTCTGAAGCCAAGTCAAATTCGACCGTTACTCGACCAGATCGCCAAGCTAAATCGCATTCGTCAGCAAGAAGTTGGAGACCCAGAAATCAGCGCTCGCATCGCCCAGTATGAAATGGCGTATCGCATGCAAACATCTGTACCGGAATTGGCCGACGTCTCTGATGAACCCGATAGTACTTTCAAACTCTATGGCGAAGATGCGAAAACACCCGGTACGCATGCTGCCAATTGTTTAATGGCACGCCGCTTGGCCGAAAGAGGCGTCCGCTTTATTCAAGTCTTTCATCGTGGTTGGGATCATCACAGCAACGTTCAGAAACATCTGCCCGGGATCGCCAAGGAAACGGATCAAGGTTCAGCTGCATTAATAGCGGATCTGAAGCAGCGTGATATGCTCAAAGACACACTCGTAATTTGGGGTGGCGAGTTTGGCCGTACTGTCTATGCCCAAGGAAATCCAGCAACTTTTGGTCGTGATCACCATCCACGGTGCTTTTCGATTTGGATGGCAGGTGGCGGAGTCAAGCCGGGAATCGAATATGGCAAGACCGATGATTTTTGTTACAACATCGAAGAAAACCCTGTACATGTCCACGACTTCCATGCCACCATTTTACATTGCTTGGGCATCGATCACGAACGTTTAACCTATCGCTTTCAAGGGCGAGATTATCGGCTCACCGATGTACATGGAAACGTCGTCCACGATATCTTGACGTAGTGTCTATAAGACTTCAATTCCGCGATGAGTTGATACTCCAGCGGTTAAAAATCAAAGATTATCTACCGCAAAGCCGCCACGATAATTGTCTCTTAACAATTCGTTCGCGGCGGGCACGTTGGTGACCTTACCAGAGCGAGCATTCCATTGAAGCTCAACGCCTGGAAAGCGGTTTGCAACGACACCCAATAATAACGCCTCTGTGAGCGCGCCGGCATAGCTAAAGTCCGCACTTGTCTGGCCTTTGCCCAAACAGGCATCAACCCATTGGTGATAGTGATTTCCGTCTTCGACACTTGGCATCTTGTAATCAACAAATGCGTCTGCGGGGAACAAACGGGGCTCAGCAATGTGCGGTAATAGCATACTGCCGCGCTCTCCCACAAAGTATGAACCTTGATTTGGCAACTCGAAATCTTCCGGCAAACCTAATCGTTTTGGCGTTGGTGGCGCGAAATCACCATCGGACCAAGTCCAACGCAAGGTGGTCGTCGTATATTTTGTTCCTGGGAAAATATATTCCACTCGATTTTTCTCAGGGTGTCCGATCCCCGTAGGGTTACGACACGTTGTTTTTACCGTTAGCGGGCTACCAAGTTGTAAAGCGGTATAAGGCGTGTCAAAGATGTGTATTCCCATATCACCGAGCGTACCCGTGCCGAAATCGACCTGCTTGCGCCATTCCCTTGGATGATAAATGCTCGGAGCGAAATCACGCTCAACAGCCGACCCCAACCAGCGGTTCCAATCCAAATTTGCGGGAGCCTGTTCTGCACTCGGCAATTCGGTGCGGTCATCACCCCAATTCTTGAACGACCAAGCGTGCACTTCCGAGACTGGTCCCAGTACGCCCGATTGAACAATTTTCACAGCTTTACGATAGATTGCCCCAGAATGACCTTGAACTCCCATCTGCGTAGGCACACCCGCCTTCTTCGCCATTTTGCGTAATTGCCGAGCTTCAAAAACAGTGTGCGTCAACGGCTTTTGGCAATAAACTGGCTTGCCAGCATTCAAAGCGGTCATCGCAGCAGGCGCATGTGTATGATCAGGCGTCGACACCACCACCGCATCAATCTGATCTCCCAATTCAGAAATCATTTCGCGATAATCCGAATAGGTTTTCGCCGCGGAATGCAATTCATTAGCGATTTTCAATCTCGCTTGATCAACATCACACAATCCGAACACAGCGACACTTGCATGTGATGACACACTCCGCAAGTCCGCCGCCCCCATACCACCAACACCGACATGTGCCGTCTGCAGACGACTGTTAGGCGCCGCCGACAGTAGTCCGGAAGGCAGAATCGTAAACAACCCGATTGATGCAGTCTGTTTCAGTAAACGCCGTCGTGATTGATCTATATGTGCCATTAGTATTGACTCCTTTTGTTCATTCAAGGTGGTTACGGGTTGGGCTGCGGAACAGCGCGTCTATTTTCGAAACGAATTTGCCGCACACCCTTTGGCGGTACATTCGCTTGAGCAATACGAGATTTCAACAACGCTGAAAGTTCTTTGAGAACCGCCGCAGATTCGGGACGATTCGCTAAGTTGACCATTTCCGCACTGTCGGTTTGATGGTCGTACAACTCCGCTCCA
>DTSG01000536.1 GCA_012965455.1 Planctomycetaceae bacterium
GTTTTCAGGATAGAAACAGAGCGGTCGTTGATGCCGGCAAGTCCATCAAGGCCTACGAGGAACAGGCGGCTCCCAACCTGACTCAGATCGCAACTGAGGCCAAAGCTTACACCGACTCTCTTAAATCATCGGGAGCAACATGAGACTTCGATACCACACCGACTTTCCCTGCATCGTTGTATCCTTGGTGGTTGACCTACGCGTCCGGTCCATCGTGAGCACTTTTGCCGTGGTGTGTGTGCTGTTGTTATATCGCTCCGAGTCGGTGAAAGGAGCAGAACGCCCGGCGAAGCCCAATATCATCATCATGATGGCTGACGACATGGGAATTGGAGACACAAGTGCCTATCTCGGAGTACGCCTCAGTCCCCATGCACCGCCAATTGAAAGGACGCTGCGAACTCCGAACCTCGAACGGTTTGCTCGCTCCTCGATAGTATTTACGGATGGATACGCGCCGGCATCAATGTGCAGTTCAACTCGCTATTCGCTGTTGACTGGACGATTTGCTCATCGATCGTACCTGAAGAATCAAGGCTGGTTGCCTCACGGCCCCAACACTCCGATGATTCAGCGGGCGCTAACAACGATGCCTGAAATGCTGCAGGAGAACGGTTATCGTACAGCTGGCATTGGCAAGTACCACGTTGGCATGTCATTCGATGACGGTGATGGTAATCCTGCCGACGATTTTTACTTTCAAGATGTGGACTTCACAAAGCCGCTGCTCGACGGTCCGACGCATCATGGTTTCGATGAATACTTTGGCGTGCCGGGAAATACTGAAGACCCGCTCGACACGGAGCCACGCGTCCTAATTCGCAACGATCGCTTCACCTTCACCGATCGCAGTCGCATGAAGCTGATCGGCATGAAGAAACGCGAAGGACGTATCCTCGCCGCACCCGATTGGGACCTCCGCAACCTGGGTTCGCTTTACCTACGTGAAGCTGAGGCGTTTATCGATCGCCAGTCAGCGAAGTCTGACGAACCGTTCTTTCTGTACTACGTGCCCAACGCGAATCACTTTCAACGGCATCCAGACGGAGACTATGCAGTTCCTGATGAGATCGCTGAAACGCCGATCAAAGGGCAGAGTCGATACTCTGATAACGTGATGGCGGGTGATAGAGAGGACATGGTTCTGGAAAACGACGTCGTTTTTGGCAAGCTTTTGGAGAAGCTCAAAGCAACCGACGATCCTCGCTGGGGCGGTCATAAGTTGATTGAAAACACGCTCGTCATCTTCACCAGCGACAACGGGCCGAACACCGGCGACAACTTGGGCCGCAATCAGGAAAGCGGCGGTCTGCGCGGCAAGAAAGCAAAACTCTGGGAAGGCGGCATTCGAGTTCCCTTCATGGTTTCATGGCCCGCAGTGCTTGAGGGCGGAAAACTGAACCACTCGATTGTCTCGTTGACCGATCTCTATGCGACGCTGGCGCGTGTTGTCGGACACTCACTCGCACCCGAGGAAGCGCAGGACAGTCACGACGTATTCGCGTACTGGAGGGGAACTCCCGAAGTACCCGACACACGCCCGCGAGTTTTCTTCTGCCATCTGGGACCACCCTACCTCAACGACACGTTGGCAATCCGGCAGGGATCGCACAAGCTCATCGTGGACGGCGGACTGGCAATGCCCTGGGCGTCAGGGGGATCCCGCGGTGCTTCCATTCCGACGGTCTTCTATGACCTGAATGAGAACCTTTATGAAGACGGTAACACTTCCAACGACCCCTCTAATCATGTTGTCCGTGAATTGGCAGCAACACTTCAGCAAATCCACAACCGTGGCTACGCCCGGGAATTGAATCTACCGGCCGGTCCAGAAATGATCGTTCATCCAGGTTGGCATAACCTGCGAAACGACGTCACTGGAGAAATTGGGTTTGAATTCCAGCTTCGAATCGGGAGCGGTGAAAAGCTAGTCACTCACCTTGGCATGTTCGACGCCCCTGACAAAGACGCTTCCATCCGCGGTGCCCGATCGGTCCCGACTGAGCTGGATCGCGACCAACCTTCCACGCAGCTGGCTCCGAATAAAAAACGCCGGATTGTTGCGAATCACGTTCTGCGACTTCTCCGCGTCGAATCAGACGGACAGATTGAGATCGCCAACTGTCAGGCATCGCCAGACGACGCCGGAGAGTATCGCGACTCATTTCGCTACATTCGATTGAACAAGCCTGTTCGCCTTCAGCAGAACGCCACTTACGTTCTACTGATGTCGACAGCGGTTGCCGACGGAGATCGTTTTCGCGACCCGGCCAGCTTTGACGGTCTTTCACCGCTAGTCCATCCGGACATCGTTGTGCGTCGCAGTCTGCTGGTTCGAAACGAAAATGTGCCCAGCGCTGCGGGCCTGCCAGCCTTCGAAGACTTACATCACTCCTACTCGCGTTATCGAATGCCCATTGGGCCGACGCTCCTATTCCAACGCTGAATATCAAACGGCTGAATTTGGGGGTTGCCCCGGCAAGACTCGAACTTGCGATCCGCCTGAGATGGAAACGGCCAGCCACTGTCGACCGACGCCAGATTTAAGCCATCGCTCGCGTCGTATTGCTTCCTTACGCGTAGCGAATTGTTCGAAATGTATTAATATCCAGGGCCCTGGGTTACGAGCGGTAAAGCTCGTTGGGAAATGGCTGTTGTTGTGTTGTATCATCCGCCTCTGGAGATTGGACGTTTGTCCGGTGTAGTGCTTTCCCGTTGTTTGGCTACGCAAAACGTATACATAAAAGACGTCAGACATGTGACATATCCAATAAAAAAGGCCCCCATACATAAATGTATGGGGGCCTTTGGAAGCTCCCCCGGCAAGACTCGAACTTGCGACAAGTCGGTTAACAGCCGACTGCTCTACCAACTGAGCTACAGGGGATTGGGTTGTTTTGACCTGAAACTATATAGTCGGTTAATCCGCCAAAGGCGGAACTGCTCTACCAACTGAGCTACAGGGGATAATTGAATTATCCAGTCTATTTTATCAGTATATTTTTGGCAATGGGTGAATGCGGGCATTGTTATTGATTAAGAAGTTTCAATAGATTCCATGGATGCTCGCAACTCAATGAACGGGAAATAGCGTGAGTATAGTTATCCGTCCACGATTTCTTCGAGATTGTCTTTTTGAGCAATGGCCACGGCGTCTTGGCCACTGAATTTCCAGAATAGACCAGGGTGAATCAAAAATTCACAGAAGGTGGATGTGATTAAGCCGCCTAAGATCACAGTAGCCACTGGGTAAAGAATCTCTCGGCCAGGTTCTTGACCACCTAACACCAAGGGGATCAAGCCGATTCCCGCAGTCAAGGCTGTCATCAACACGGGTGCAAGTCGCTCCAAACTGCCGCGCAAAATCATCTCCTTAGTAAACGATTCGCCCTCTTCCTTCACTAGATGCACATAATGCGTGACTAGCAGAATCCCGTTGCGAACCGAGATCCCACCGAGGGAAATAAAGCCTACGAGACTGGCCACCGTTAAATCTTGTTGTGTTAAAACCAGTGCGATCACACCGCCAATAAATGCAGTCGGTAGTGCATTGAGAATCTGCAATACAATGCGTACCGATGGAAAGAGGATTAACAAGACAATAAACATGCCCACCACGGACACTCCGGCCAAGATGAATATCAACCGTGTCGCTCGTTGTTGACTTTCAAATTGTCCACCATACTCCACAAAATATCCCGTCGGCATGACCACATGCTCGCTGATGCGTTGCTCAATTTCGGCGACTGTGCTGGCAAGATCACGATCCTGTGTATTACAACGAATCACGATTCGACGCCGAGAGTTTTCACGATTGATTGCATTGGGACCTGTGCCGGGCCCCACATCCGCTACTGCGCGTAGTTCTATCTGTCCCCGTTGATCCGGTAGGTCGATTCGTAGTCGCCCCAGATTTGCATAATCCGTGCGGTATCGTTCTTCTAAGCGAATAAATAGATCGAACCGACGCTGGCCCTCGAGCACCTGCGAAATCACTTCACCTTGCAAGGCAGTCTGTAATATTTGTGCGACATAGGCTCTGGTAACTCCATAATAAGCAAGGTCGTCGGATCTTAGCCGAATGTGCAATTCTTCGGTTTTTTGGATCGGTTCGACTACCGGCGGCGTGACGCCCGGAACCGTTTCGATAGCCGTCCGCACCTGCTCACCAAGTTGTTTAAGCTTATCGAGATCGTCACCATATATCTTGATCGCGATTTGTGCATAGACTCCGGATACCATGTGGCTTATCAGATGCGCCAGTGGCTGTTCGACTTCAATGTCGACACCCGGCACTTCCGCCCGCAACTCTTTGAGCAAATTACCAATCATCTCTTCGCGTTGTTGATGGGCAGCGGGATTCATGCTGAGGATGTATTCACCCATGTGGACTGGGTTTGCATGTTCATCCATTTCTGCGCGCCCCGTGCGACGAACAAAATTCAGCACTTGCCCCTCGGGGTTGGTCGCCGACTTTTGCATGGCTTGAAACTTGGCGTCAATAATAGCTGAGGTGCGATTGGACGCATCGAGTGACGACCCAGGCGGCATCGTGATGTTCACTTGGATACTGCCTTCATCAAACTGCGGTAGAAAATCGCGTCCTAATTGCATGAATTGCCATCCCGCAAACGCCACGCCAATCCAAGTTATGAATAATAATGTTCGCGGCCAAATCATGCTCAAGCGGATTAACTGTGCTGCGATTTTCTTCAGCAGCCGTAGTAAAATGCCCTCTTTTTCACGATGTGCCGCCTGAGAGTTTGGTAATAAATAGAGCGACAAAACCGGCGTTACCGTTAATGACACGAGCAGTGAAGCGAGGATTGAGACGATATAGGCGACGCCCAGTGGTGTAAACAACCGCCCTTCTACGCCGGACAGAGCGAACAGTGGTAAAAACACGAGGATGACGACTGCCGTGCCAAAGACAATAGCACTACGAATTTCCTTGCTCGCCTCATAAACAACTTGGATTGCAGATTTAGGTTGAGCCGCTGAGTTATTTTCTCTTAACCGACGGAAGATATTTTCGACGTCGACAATTGCATCATCGACCAATTCGCCCATCGCAACGGCCAAACCCCCCAGCGTCATCACGTTAATGGATAACTCTGTGCCGGAGAGATAACCAATGAGTCTAAATACTAATATGGTAATGACCAGCGATAATGGAATGGCTGTGAGTGTGATAAAGGTAGTGCGGAAATTCAACAAGAACAGAAACAGGATAATGATGACCAACAGAGCACCCACGACCAATGCCTCACCGACATTGTAGATTCCGCGATCGATGAAGTTCTTGAGGCGAAAGAGCTCAGAGTTGATCACCATGTCTAACGGCAAAGATGCTTCAACTTCTGCGAACGCCGCTGCAACGTTGTCCGTTAATTCGCGCGTGTCCACATGCGGTTGCTTGACAATAGTAAACACCACGCCGGTGCGACCGTTGATACTGCCGTCGCCCCGTTTAAATTGTGGGCCTTCAGTCACGCGAGCAACTTGACTTAACAATACCGTACGCCGCTCATGCACTTTGACGGGAACTTTTCGCAGGTCATCTAAGACAACACTGGCAGAGGGTCCGAGTCGACCAATAATTCTGATGGGACGTTCAGTTTCGCCCGTAATTGCGAAACTTCCGCTGGTATTGATGTTGCTTTCATCAAGTGCTTGTTCAACGTCCTGCAGTGTCACCCCGTACTCAATTAAGGCACTGGGATCTACCAGTATTTGATATTGCTTGCGATCCGCACCCATTTGGAAGACTTCGGCAACTCCATGCACGATTTTAATTCGTGGGCGAATCACCCAGTCCGAGAGGGTGCGTAAAGCCATATTACGCTGCGTCGTTGTTTGGAACTGAACTACATGCGTGTTACCGCCGATGTCAATTGTTGCTTGGGTGGATCCGCTGTTGATGTTGGCTGTGGGTTGCTCGAGATTTGCAGTACCTGCGGCCCATTTGAAGTTATCAAAAGCGACAGACTTCCAGGTGCTCGGGTCATGACGGTCCTTAACCTGCCAGACTTTCAATTCAACGTCGCGTGTTTGTTGTTGCGCGATAACTTCAATGACATAATCGGTCTTTTCAATGACGGTGAGTTCACCACCATTGGGACCCGGTTGTCGATAGATCCCAGCAATGATCACTTGGCCCATAATCGAAGATGGCGGTGTCATCTGCGGGTTGATTCCCTCGGGCAGCACGTTCTCGAGAGTCGATAATCTTTCTTGAACGGTTTGCCGTGCCGCGCGAATATCAGTTTCCCAGCTGAATTCAATATAAATGACGGTTAATCCGGCAGTTGTTTGACTACGTACATCTTGGACACCTGTGGCTCCGAGTAGCGTCAGTTCGATGGGCTGAGTGACTAGTGATTCGACCTCCTCAGCGGCAAGTCCCTCGCATTCGGTAATGATAATCACTCGGGGGCGATCGAGGTCAGGAAAGACGTCGATGGGCATTGTGGTTGCCAAGTAGGAACCGTAGATCAGCATCACGACACTGGTTATGACAACCAGCATACGGTAGCGAAGCGAAAAACGGATGATGGCATTGAGCACGTTTAAAGTTCTCTCTGCGGTTAGTGGGCCGCGTGAACGGACCCGTCGGCGTGAACATGGACATCGGCCTGTTGGCCACTAGCTGACTGTGCTTTTAGGACTCGGTTAAGTGACGCTGCTGAACCTTGAGCAATATATGCGCCAGCTTGCACACTGTCGTCATTGGCTAACACGACAAACAAGCGATCTTCATGGATCACGTGTACTGGCAGACGCTGAAACAAATCTCCGTTTTGCCTAAAGACATATGCTTCCGGGCCTTCGCGCACGACCGCTGCGGCTGGTAGGACAATCACATCATGAAATTGCTCGACCGGCACTCGTACTCGTACACGTTGTCCGGGCCGAAACCGCCAGACCATAAAGGATTGACCGGCATGCTCGTACGATCGTGACTGGTTGACTAGGGGTACGAAAAAATCAAATGTGCGGCTCGAGGAATCAATCGTGCTTGATAGGTGGCGAATCTGATACGCTTGTTCTAGGGCTGGCCAATGTTCGCTGTCATCTTCAGCAAATTCTACTTCCAGC
>DTSG01000537.1 GCA_012965455.1 Planctomycetaceae bacterium
ATTGGCACTGTTTATGGCGCGCGTCATGGAATTGAAGGGGTCCTCAAAGAAGAACTGTGGGATCTTTCTGCCCAATCGCATGAAGAAATCGAATTGCTTGAGTTTACACCTGCCGCTGGATCCATTGGTACGTGTCGATACAAGTTAAAGGATGGACAGGACGAGGACTTTGCTCGTGTGATTGAAGTGCTCAAGGCCCATAATGTTGGCTACTTTATCTATATCGGTGGAAATGATTCGATGGATACGGCCAATAAAATCGCTAATTTAGCGCAACAACGCGGCCTCGACCTAGTCGGTATTGGTGGTCCCAAGACCATTGATAACGACGTTGGTGATAACGAGTACAAACTGATCGACCACACGCCAGGCTATGGGTCGACGGCAAAATACTGGATGCACGCAGTGCAGAACGCCAACGAGGAAAATCGCGGCTCTTGCCCAGCGGATCCTGTATTAGTGCTACAAGCGATGGGACGTAAAATTGGCTACATCCCTGCTGCTGCTCGGCTCGCTGATCCCAACCGCGAAATGCCACTACAGATATACTTGGCCGAAAGCCCCTGCTCGCTTGCTCAGTTAGCGGATAATGTCAATGACCAACTGAAACAGGATGGTCGCTGTATCGTAGTCGTCAGCGAAGGGTTCGATGTGGGTGACCTGGGCGAATTGAAAGATGGGTTTGGGCACACCAGTTTTAGCTCTAGCCAAACAACGGTTGCGCAATTGATTGTCAACTACCTTAATGCCAATGGTCTCGCCGCTCACGGTGCCGCACGGTGTAACGTGCCCGGTACCGACCAGCGTCATAGTATGGCATACGCTTCGACAGTTGATCTAGACGAAGCTTATCTAGCTGGCCAAAAAGCTTGCACATTGGCAGCGGCTGGTGATAGTGGCAATATGGCGACCATTTTACGAAACCCAGGTGACGAATACGGAGTGTATTACGACAAAGTACCTTTGAGTGAAGTTGCCAATAGCGAACGCACGTTCCCCACTGAGTGGATTACCGACAGTGGCAATGACGTGACGGATGCGTTCATTAAATATGCTCAACCACTGCTTGGTGATTCGATGGTAAGCTTGCCCATGATTCAAGGTCGCCAGCGATTGACACAACTCGAACCGATATTTGCAACTCAGCTATTAGCCCCCTATGAACCTCAGGCTAAACGCTAGAGTTGCTGCATCCCGAAAATAATTAACCTATTAAATATTTAGATTCCTTGAGGGCAGATTAAGAGATTATGTACGAATTAGAACGCACGAAAGAGTTTTTTGTTGGTATTGATTCAGACGGTTGTGCATTTGACACAATGGAACTCAAACACAAAGAATGCTTCATTCACCACACGATTCAATACTACAACTTGCAGGCAATCAGTAAATATGCTCGCGAAGCTGCCGAGTTTGTAAATTTGTATTCCAAGAGCCGTGGGATTAATCGGTTTCCAGCGTTGGTCGAATCGTTGCAGTGGTTGCAGAAACGACCAGAGGTGGCAGCCCGTGGTGTGACCATCGAAATTCCACCGGGATTATTGCGGTGGATCGAGGAAGAAACCAAGCTTGGTAACCCAGCGCTTGAAGCCTTGTTGCAAGGCAGCGAAAATCCTGACCCTGATCTAGTAACTGCGTTAAAATGGTCCGTGGCCGTCAATGATACGGTTGCTGAAATGGTACATGGCGTGCCGCCCTTCCCCTTAGTACGCGAGTGTCTGCAAAAACTACATCCCCAATGTGACATGCTCGTAGTGTCGGCGACGCCCAACGAAGCGTTGAAGTCGGAGTGGAGTGAGCACGGATTAGTGCAATTTGTTACCGAGATTTGCGGGCAAGAATCTGGGAATAAAAAAGAGACCCTGGGAGTTGTCATGTAGAGTGGATTTAAGTATTGTGAAACCAT
>DTSG01000538.1 GCA_012965455.1 Planctomycetaceae bacterium
GACCTCCATGGACCCGCTCACATTGACCAAAAGGCTCAACGTAATCAACTCGACCTGCTCGCTAAACTAAATGCCAAACACTTACAGCAACGACCTGGTGGCGCCGATCTCGCCTCACGCATCCAATCCTACGAATTGGCCTTTCGTATGCAATCAGAGGCCCCAGAAGCTGTTGACCTTAGTCGTGAGTCACAGAGCACGCTGGACGCTTACGGAGTTGACAAACATCCAACTGACGAATTCGGACGGAATTGTTTAGTCGCTCGTCGCTTGGTACAACGCGGAGTGCGATTTATCCAACTCTATTCTGGCGGTGGGCACCTCGCCGATACGTGGGATGCACATGTCAGTATCGAAAACAATCACGGCCAACACGCAGCAGAAATAGACCAACCTATTGACGCATTGCTAACCGACTTGGAGCAGCGGGGACTGCTCGATTCGACGCTTATCGTGTGGGGTGGCGAATTTGGTCGAATGCCGTTTAGCGAGGGGAAAAATGCTCCGGGTAGAAATCACAACCCCTACGGATTTACGATGTGGATGGCCGGCGGGGGGGTGAAGGGTGGCATTAGCTACGGTGAAACCGACGATTTTGGATTCGAAGCAGTCATCGACCGCGCCCACGTACACGATATCCATGCTACGATTCTGCACCTGATGGGTCTCGACCATGAACGACTCACCTATTTTCATCAAGGTAGAGAAGAAAGTCTGACGGATGTCCATGGCAATGTAATTACCGCGATCTGCCCGTAATCAAATTTTGCGATATCATTTATTCTAAATCCGCCTCTAATGGTAACTTTACCGTAAGTTTCCCTAGACAAACATTGAATACAACCCGTATCATATAGATAGTGAGAAGCGTCCTTCTTACGCAAACTACATCTACCACTTAGGAGCATCATGCTATGAAACGCATATTTAGCTTGGCAGCAATACTGTTAGTAACAGTTGCCTTCACGGGCTGCGGAACCGACGAAACGGCGCAATCCAGCGGAGAGCCGCCGGCACTCGAAGAAACTACCAATGAAACTAGCCAAACGCCACTTGAAGTGAACCAAGTAGCCTTTGGTATTGAAGGCATGACGTGAGCTACGGCTTGCGTTGGCGCTGTCAATGACGCGCTAGCTAAGGTACCGGGTGTATCTAAAGCCACAGTCGATTTCGATAACAAAGTTGTAATCATCACCAAAGGTGAAGGCTATGACGACAAGGATGTAGTTGCCGCTGTAACTGGAGCCGGTGATTTTACCGCCAATAAGAAGTAATCCCATCGCAACACACCAATGACCAAAGGGATGGAGTCTTACAACAGATTCCATCCCTTTTTTATTGGGCGTACCTGCTCAGTCCACAGGTACGCACCACAGGGATCATCGCGATAGTACAGATCGCCTCGCCCGTTTGGTCTCCTGCCGATTCTTGATTAAGCCAATCGCCACAACTTCTCTCCTTATGAAAATCGATTTATGCGTTTCCTACGAACAGTCAACTTTTCTCTTGTGACGTGTCTGATCCTTTTTTCATCGTTTACCCATTTAACACTTGGGCAAACGAAACCTTTAAATGTTCTTTTCATTGCGGTCGATGACTTACGACCGGAACTTGGATGTTATGGCGCCGACTATGCGGAAACACCGTCCATTGACGAACTAGCTCGCACGTCGACTCTGTTTGTTAACCATTTTGTCCAAGTACCCACTTGTGGCGCTTCGCGGTATGCCTTACTGACGGGAAGAAGTCCGCTGAACTCCGGTGTGACTCGCAGCAACGGCGCGTTGTATGGTGGCGCTTCGGCGATTTCCAAGACAAAACTCACCGCCGCACAAACTCTGCCGGAACTTTTCCGCCGCAGCGGTTACCAAACGACATGCATTGGAAAGATATCTCACACCGCCG
>DTSG01000539.1 GCA_012965455.1 Planctomycetaceae bacterium
TTAGCATTGGCCTAACGCTCATTGTATTCATACTCGGATCTTTCATCTGGCCCGATGCAAAACACCGCCAAACAACAAATCCAGTAAATGACATACCGGAGTCTCAACAATGCTAGCGTATTCTTTAATTGCTGACATCGCAGCCGAACAAGTCGAATACCATCACTGGTTCACGTTTTGGATTAGCATTCTTTTGATTGCCTTAGCCATTTTCACCGTCATGGCTTGTGTCGTCACGGTAAAAGGTTGGTTTGAGATTAAAACAATGCTCAGACGCCTCAGTCAGCTTACCAATGACCGAGACAGTGATGACATGGAAACGTAGGGGGTTTATTCGGCAAGGTATTACCCCACGATCTCATGCACCACTCGGCCATGCACGTCTGTTAAACGAAAGTCGCGACCGGAATACTTGAACGTCAGTTGCTTATGGTCGAGTCCTAGCAAGTGCAAGATGGTCGCGTGCATATCATGCATATGCACCTTGTTGGTAACCGCCTCATGGCCAAATTCATCAGTTGCACCAAATGCAAATCCAGGCTTCACGCCGCCGCCTGCTAGCCACATCGTAAAACCACTCGGATTGTGATCACGCCCAGTTCCATTGGCCTGTGCATAGGGAGTACGTCCAAACTCCGCACCCCACCACACCAACGTATCCTCGAGCAATCCGCGGCGCTCTAAGTCGGCAAGCAGTCCAGCAATCGGTTTATCCACTTTTTTGGCATGTTCCATATGTTTCGGCAAATTGGAATGCTGATCCCACGCCGGATTCGCTCCGGCATCTCCGTAGGTCAACTGAATGTACCGCACGCCCGACTCAGCCATTCTACGGGCCATCAAGCATTGCCGACCAAAACTCTCAGTGACTGCGTCATCGATACCATACAGTTTGTGCGTCTCGGCCGTCTCTAGCTCTAAGTTAAGAACCTGAGGTGCATTGTTCTGGATACGCCAAGCAAGCTCGTATGATTTAATGACAGCATCAAGTTCAGCATCACCCGTTCGATGCTGGATTTGTTGAGCATTGAGTTTTTGTAGTAGCTCGAATTGCCGCAGTTGCACGTCGGTGCGGTAACGGCCGTTAACTAAGTTGCGAATCTTCGCATCAATCGCTGGTCGCCCGGCACTGCCCAGCGTCGTGGCAGCGTGCACCGGTGATAAAAAGGCACTGCCGTAATTCCGCGCGCCACCGTTGCCTGGCGATGGACAAATCGACACAAACCCAGGCAGATTATCATTTTCACTGCCAAGCCCATAATGAATCCAAGAACCCATCGAAGGGCGCACAAAGTTGTGGGCACCACAATGTAAAAACAAAGTCGCCGGACCATGCGCTACGCCCTCAGTATGCATCGAGTGCACCATGCACAGTTTGTCGGCATGCTGCGCGGTTGCTGGAAACAAATCCGATACCCAGCGACCACTTTCACCGTAGCGACGAAACTTCCACAAAGACTTCATCAACGTTTGCTTGGTACTGCGTTCTCCCGTCTTTGCAATCGTCCGGTCGTCATCAAACGCAATTGACTCGCCGTCGCGTTTTTCCAAGATTGGTTTATAGTCAAACGAATCAACGTGACTCGGACCGCCCTGCATAAAGATGAAAATGACCCGTTTTGCGCGGGCTGGGATTTTTGTTTTCTTACCGAGCGTGACACCGTGCGTTTTCGCTGGACTAGCCGTGACGTGTTGATTCAATAAGCCCGCCAGCGCGATGCTACCAAAGCCACACCCGACTGCTTCCAGTGCTGAGCGTCTAGTAAGTTGTTGAACCTTGTTCATATCATTACCAATGGTTAGCCACGTCCGGTTCCTAAGAAACTAGTATACATACCTGAAATCAACAGAGGCAAAGAATGTCTGTATGAGCTGTGTTAACTTCTGTTCCT
>DTSG01000540.1 GCA_012965455.1 Planctomycetaceae bacterium
GTAATCGATTCCTCCGTCTCTAAAGCTGAAATCGACGCCTATGCCGACACACACGGCCCGGACATTCAGGCAAATCAAAAACAAACAGGTGAGGCAATTTTGCAGAAGTACGTTAACTTTCAAAAGTCCTATCCTGGCCTAGCTGCCGATACCGCATCGTTGAATTATGAAAAAGTCCCCGAACTGTTAACGGCACGAAATAAGACATTGCTTGGTGAAAAGAAACAACTTGAAACCCAAATTGCTTCTCTTACAAGTCAACTCAAGGTCGTCACGACGGCTCAACACACTAACACAACCAAGCAACTGACCAATTCGAGTACAGCCGTGGCATCCGCCCAAAAGGATCTAGCTGACTTTCGAACCGACCGTCAAGCAACGGCTGCAGATTACGATACTGCCATCAGGAAACATAATGACGCGTTAGCTGTCAAAGATCAACAAATCGCCAATAAGGACACCGAAATCCAGAGCGCCGCTCAGCGACTGAGTAACCAAGAAGAAAAGAACCTTGTCGCCCAACTCAAAGCACGACCCAAAAGCGAACGTTTTGAAATACCCGATGGAAAAATCACCTCCATCAACGAAGCTTCCGGAATCGTCTGGATTAATATTGGCAGTCGAGATCGACTCAAGCCCTTAACCAACTTCAGCGTCTACCCCGCCGCACAACTGGGAGTGATGCGAGGGTCTGGAGATATCAAAGCTAAAATTGAAGTCATTAAAATCCTCGACGGACAATTCGCACAATGTCGCATCATCGAAGACAGCATTAATGATCCTATTTTGATCGGCGATCAAATCTACTCGCCATTGTGGCAACGAGGGATTCAAGTTCACTTTGCACTTATCGGTTTCTTTGATATCGATGGTGACGGCAAAAGTGATCGTGATAAAGTCAAGAACATAATCCGTTCCGCTGGTGGAATTATAGATGCTGAATTGTCTATCGAAGACATAGCAGATCCAGAAAAAATAAACCTGATTCGCACGGGTAACATTACCGTCGATACTCAATATCTGGTTCGGGGTTCAGTGGATGCGATCATCAACATCGACCGCACAACCTATAACCGCTTTGAAGAAAAAGCAAAGGATTACAATGTTGAATCCATCACCGTTAATTCACTATTGAATTACGCGGGATACAAAAACACGCGCGACGCAGTGGGTCTAAGTCGAGGATTTGACAACGACAACCCTAAAGCACTTGTTAAACCTGTTTTGAAAGGTGAAGACAAGCGAAATCAACTACGTAAGCCACCAACGCGTGGCACCGACGGTGCTTTCTAGAGCACCTGTAACCGGTGTAGTTCATTAGTAACAGCGGTACAGTAATCTTGTGTGGACTGCTGCATTTTCAACGACATACCGTTATAATCTCGGTTAACTATACGTCGCCCATTTCACGACGATGGGAAGCGATTGCTGCCGCCAATTTCGGGGAGTTATTTAATGTCGATACCTATGAATTCACAACAAGTTCTTGATCGCGAGTACTTGGAGATCCGTGGAAAGATTCTCGAAGTCGCTGCGTCGCTTGACCGCCTCGAGCGCGCCGCTGGCGATGTAGCCCAAGACCCGCGGATGACGCTGATACAGCAAGGGCTACAGATCGCCCTTCAATCCAATGACGCTCAAGGTGATTCAAGGGCTAAACAAATTCAACTGCTCTTTTCGCGAGAGTATGCTGATTCTTGGCGAAAAGAGTTTGAGTTATAGGCCAAGGATTATAATTCATCTGTTTGAATAAATTCTCTGTTAATCACAAAATAGAAAAGACAACGTTATGGATTACTTCGATCCCCACATACATATGGTTTCACGGACCACCGACGATTACGAAATACTCGCAAAAATGGGATGTGTTGGTATGAGTGAGCCCGCGTTCTGGGCTGGTTTTGACCGTGGTAGCGTGGATAGCTTTCGCGATTATTTTCATCAACTAACGGATTTTGAACCGCAGCGAGCGGCTCAATACGGAATCCAACATTTCACTTGGCTGTGCATTAATGCCAAGGAAGCGGAAAATGTTGAACTCTCTCGTGAAGTGATCGCGATGATTCCAGAGTTTCTCGACCGCCCCAATGTATTGGGCATCGGCGAAATTGGCTTGAACAAGAACACCAAGAATGAATCCACTATTTTCCTTGAACATATGGAATTGGCGATACAGTACAACCAACAGATACTCATTCATACGCCACACCTTGAAGACAAGTACCAAGGTACTCGGATGATCCTTGACATGCTTACTGCCGATTCACGCATCGACCCGACGCGGGTCTTGGTCGACCATGTAGAGGAGCATACTGCTGCTGAAGTACTCGATCGTGGATTTTGGGCGGGCATGACACTCTATCCCATCACAAAATGCACTCCACAACGAGCAGTCGATATCATTGAAATGTGTGGTGGAGAGCGACTTTTGGTCAACTCGGCCGGCGACTGGGGACCTTCCAAACCGACCGCTGTTCCTGACCTCATCTTAGAAATGCGACGCCGAGAACATTCCGAAGATTTGATTCGCAAAGTTGTCTATGACAACCCGCTTGAGTTTTTCAGTCAAAGCGAAAATTTTAACTTCCAACCGCGTGATTAGCGTGTGACGTTAATCTTCTCGGCAAACTTCTGCGATCAACATTTCAGCGAGATCCAGGTCACACCAACTTCGACCCTGTAAAAGATCCGGCTGATTAGAAACAATAACGCTCTGTTGATCATTGTCCGCAGATGGAACTCCATGCGACCCACAAATCAACGTCGCATCCAGCGGTGTCCTGCGAGTTGCCATATCAAAATACAATTCAACGGGGTCATAACCCGGTTTGCGATGGATATCTACTGTCCGTGCGAATGCGGGGCAGGCGTCATCTTGCAACCACCAATAATAAGCTTGCCAACTATTTGAAGTTGAAACCAACATTAATTCGCCACTGCGCTCGTGCGCTAATCCACGTTCCGCTTGCTTCTCGGCTGTCAATACTTCAGCAATCCCATCAACCGCCTCAAACAGTTGCTTGACACGCTGAATCACCGTAGGTTCCGCATCCTTAATAAAGACATGCGAGAACTGGTGATCAACCAGTGCCCACGCTGAGCTATTCAAATCCAGATGTTCGCCATCGTCTTCAACTCGAACTTGCAACAGTCCTGCATCACGCAAAACCCGATTTGGATACGTTACGTGGTTAACTTCGCTAATCACGTACTCGCTAGCAAAAACCCAGGTAACATCCGCAGGATCCAACACAGCGTGCACACCATCAACTAAGACTTGAATCACTCCGTCCAGTTCCTTGACCGCTGCCAAGGCCTCGGGACTATTGGGTCCTTGTTTTTGAGCAGCGTAATCGAGGTGCGGTAAATACAAAAACGAAAAACGTGGTTGGTTCTTACTTATCGCTTGCACCGCGCTACGAATAATCCACTCCGTCGACTGAATGTTTGACAGCGGACCCCAGAAGTGCTTCAGCGGAAAATGATCTAGGGTTTCAAGCAATTCACCATAGAGTTGCGTCGGCTTGGTGTAGCACCACAGAGATTCGGAACCATCGGGATTGTGCACCGGCGCTGGCATACAAATCCAATCCGCTCCGCAGCCTTTGCTCAGCATAGGAAACCAAACGGCCGAAGTTAAATCTGGGGATATCGCATGCAGCCGATCCCAAATCTGAGGTGCTTGGATCTTATCGTTCCAGGCCGTCCACATTTCAACTTTTTGCTCTTCTCGCCAATAAAATCCATTGGCGATCACACCGTGCTCCGACGGAGTTTTCCCTGTTAACATTGTTGCTTGCGCGGGCCAAGTTACGGCTGGAAACGTCGATCTTAAAGGTTGCTGATCACCAGTAGTCGTTACAGCCGACAGCGCTGGCATTTGTGATAAATCGGATTGCCTCAATCCGGGAATACTGCAATACACCACGTGTCGCATCGATAAAACTCCTATCCTCTGCCCTCGCCCGGGCACATCAAGTGGTACGAATCCATTTTGATAAAGTCAACATCGGTAACAATAATGCAATCGTCAATACCGCCATGCTAGAGTGACTTACAATAGCCACCACACACGCATCCAAAAAAATCAACGACCGTAAACAGTGTATAACTCCAACTTGCACTCGTTCTGGCCGGGGGTCGAAAATCGCGGCAACCGCACGATAGAGAATTAATATCGCCAGAACACCAAACAGTAACCCAGTACTATCGGGTTTCAATTGCAAGCGTCCACTTTGAGCTAGATCGATTGGAAAACTAGACAGACACACAAACCCTAAAGCCATGACGGCAACACCGAAACTCAAGAGCCAGCGGTTACTCGTGCGAGCCTCCGTTCGCGCAAACCACGTTAAACCTGCTACGAAAACCCCGATACCACCGGCGATGAGTAGATGGTGTTTTTCAAACCCACAAAATATTGCCTTATCGCTTGCGACATAACTCATCCCCAACAACACATTTAACATGCGGCACATTCCCATCATCAGCGGAGCGAGCGGTGTCTTTTTTAACACTCGGTTGTATAACAAAACCGAAACTGCAATGGCACATCCGAGCAAACATCCACGCAGGCCTGCCGTACTCGCAAACAGGATGCCAGCAAGCATCAGGCCCATTCCGCAGCGAGCGGCCACTCTTAATGAAATTACTCCCGCAGCCAACGGCCGATCGGATCGCTGCTCTTGATCTTGTTCAATGTCAAATACATCGTTGAGTACCATGCCGGAGCTATACAAACAAAACGTTGCTGCGAGCAACCCTGCCAGCGGCCACGCGTCTTGAGCACTCAATGTTAATACACGGTCATCACTCAATACAACGAGATACCCCATCAATACATTGGCAAACGCCGTGAACACGTTACCGATTCGCAGCAGTTGCATCCAAGCGTGCAACTTGAAACCGCGACTCGTCTGAGTACCGGTTGGGTCCGCTGGCGAGAGAGATTCCGATGTTTTTTCAGACCTGTCATTACTGTTCATGAACTAGCACTCCGGTAACTCCGCAGCGCTCGCTTAAATATGCGGCGACTCACAAATAGGCTGCCGATGCTGGCACAAAGTGCAAACGCAGCAAGTTGCCAATTCGCAGAGGTCATACCGTCTAAAGGTCTCGCTAGAAATCTTGCAGGAATATTGACGACTAATAAGACCGGAATAAAAAACGTAAAGGCAATCCACAATCCCATGCCCCACCCCGGCGTTTTATAAATTTCCATCGGGTAGCGCGAGAAATTGGTTAGGTAGAACCAAAAATTGTAGAGCGTCTGATTTCGTCCCAACCAAACACTCGTGGCAGCCAAACTGATCATCACGCTATACATAATCGCCACGCCACAAACCAAATAAAGTGGATACAGAAACAACACCGGCCACGCCAATACCAGCGGGTCATCTGCCACAACCATCAACTGATACAGACTATAACTCAACAAACCAATTCCCATCATGCACGTTGAGAGACTCGACCAGTCGATTCTAGGAAATGAAATAATAAACTGAGTGTCAATGGGTTTGAGCAGTGCGAAGTCAAAATCACCGGTGCGTATTAGCTCACTGAACTTTTGAGCATTGGGCATAAAGAACGTTTGGATGATGCTGTTAATAATCCAAGTTGTTGCCAAGAACACAAAGAACTGATATTTTCCCCAACCGGTTTTTGCACCAATCTCGTCGGTATACTGAAAAACGATCATGTAAAACCCAACATTCATTATCGTCCACGACATCGTGGAAATACTCTGCAAGATGAAATTTGTGCGAAAAGACATGTCGCGAATTAAACTGTTACGCGCAAACGTTAGAAACACTTTGCCATACAAGGGACGAAAAGTTGATGGTTGTTGCCGCACGACGTTATCCCCCGAATCCGCTATAGCGATGAATGCCACGCTGGAACATGATGCGTGCTAACACAACAAACACGAGGAGCCAGCACGCTTCAATTGCCAAGCTAGTCCATAATTCTGGACCCTGGATTTTACCGAGAAAGATAGCCGCAGGCGTATAGGCCAAATATTGAAATGGTAGCACACTCACAATATCGTGTGCCCACACGGGCAATAGGTCTAATGGGAACATGTGGCCAGATAAAAAGAAGCTGAGCAAATTGTATATAAAGACCAGCGAACTCACTTCTAGAAACCAAAAAGCCACCAAACCTAGACTCGCCTCGATAAAGAACCCGAGCAAAAAACCCATAAACAGCGACAAACAAAATGCGATGAACACTGGCGCTTCAGGCCAACCAGGAAAAAAACCTCGGCACAGAAAAAAGACAAATGCAAAGGGGACAACGGCAATCGTGTAATAGGCTGCCTTATGGGCGACGCGACCGAGCAACAAAAACCCGAGCATATCGACTGGTTGAATCAAAAACTTTTTGATTTCACCATTGCGGACTTGCAGCGCGATGCCGCCACACAATCCCGGCATGCTCGAAAAAGCCCTGCTTATCATCGTTAACATGTAATAGGCGATAACCGTATTACGTGTGTAGCCAGCGATCTCTGGTCTTCCCGAGGCTTGAAAGATCGCCGTCCAGAGAAATATTTGCGTAATGATTGGCAGAAAACGCATCAGCGTCCCCAACGCAAAATCCCCACGATATACAAACCGTTCTTCCATGGCGATTCGTAGAATGACCCACCATGTCGTGAGTCGCGCTCGCAATGATATTCTATTGTCTTGCACGGTAGTGGCAGTCATAGTCCCTGCCCGTCACCAATAGATTGGAATGCATCATCGTCTATTTTGTTCACGCGACCCCCTGTTACTTCCGAAAACACAGCAGCAATGATGTCTTCTAGCGGTGGATCTTCGACCACAACATCGTCAACTTGATAGCTATCCAAAACCGACGCGAGCATGCGGGGCACAACATCGCGGGTAACCGTCAATTTCACGCGTGGTGTTTCAACATCGGTCACGTCACCGAATCTTTTCAAAGCAGCCAGTAGCGAGTCATCGATGGCGTCCCGAAATTGCAATATTATCAATTTGCGTTGATCAGTACTTTCAAT
>DTSG01000541.1 GCA_012965455.1 Planctomycetaceae bacterium
GTTAAAGAGTTAGAGCTAGCGGGTTTTGTGTGGTTCCAAGGGTTCAACGACATGTTTGGCGATTATGCACCACACGAGTACGAAGCGAATATGAAACAATTCATTATCGATTTGCGCAAAGACTTTAACGTCCCAAATTTACCAGTGGTTATTGGCGCTCTAGGGCAACACGGATCGGGTGATCCTTCGGAAAACATGAAAAAGGTACAAGTGGCCCAGATGGCGATGAATCAGGTCGCAGAGTTTAAGGGTAACGTCAAGTCGATTTACACACATACATTAGTCGACAAGGAAGCGGAACGGGTGTTTCCAGGTTGGCAGGATCACGTTGAAGAGTGGGAAAAAGTCGGATCGGATCGCCCTTACCATTATCTTGGTAGCGCTATTTGGTTTAATCGGATTGGCCATGCGTTTGCCGATGAAATGCTCGTGTTACTAAAAAATGCGGATGTTAAAAAATGACCTTAAGACCGACAATAGGGAGTATTTCTACACTATCTTTATTTGTGGCAGTTGCAGTTGCTAGCCTGTTGTTTGGATCGACAGTCCACGCTCAAGGAATAACCATTGTCGAGATGCTGGATATTGGCGGCACGGTTGAATCTGTCGGCCCGTCACAGTTAGTTATCAAGGATACCGCTGGTAAAACATTGGTGGTGCGCGTGCAAGGGAAAGCGGCAAACGCTGTGGTTCTTGAGAATGGCCAACGTCTACGGTATCCGGCCAAGGTGGAGATTCGCGGCTCCATGGACCTAAAGGAACTAGGAGTTGGCCAAAGTGTGAGATTGACAGTTAGTCTGAATCGGCAGGGTAATTCGCAGGGTGAGGTTGCTGGTGTTGAACTTGCCCTGGCTGAGACGGATCAACTGGGGATCTCTTTGTTGGGAAAAGCACCGGCGGTTAATGAGTATGCTCAATGTGTCGTTACTGGACAATTTGTGCGAGTGTTGAATCAACGAATGGTTGTACGAGTACCAGAGGGTAACGGCTTCACCAGGAAAACCACTTTGTCATTTGCATTAGCTGCGGACGCCAAAGTCACGTTTACAAGCGACGACATTAAGCAGGTCGTGGTTGGTGGCAAGGTGACGCAATGTGTTGCGGCGCGATTGAACACGGGCGATATTGTCGCCAAACAGTTGAGGGTTGAAGTATCCAAGTATGACGCAGGGTTGAATAGCCTCGATGCTAAGCTTTATGCCAAATATCACCATCTTTCGGATGACCCTCAATCACCGCGACTCATTCGCTCGCCGCACTTTGCCTTTATGACGGATGTCTCAGATCGAGAAGGTCAAGTTATTTTGCACAAATTGGAGACGATGGTGACATTGCTTTCTAAGTATTTTGGTCGTGCACCGACCTCAGTTATCAATGGCTTTATTGTGCGGAATTTGGATGTCTGGCCTCAGGGAGTACTGAAAGAACCAGAGGGTGTTGCAAAAATCCGAGCCCACGCTGGGATTTGTTTTAATTCGAGTCTTGGGAATCTACGACGTGCGGAGTTGTATTCGTGCGATGACCATGGAGTTATTCAGCATGAGTGTACGCACGGATACTGCCATGTGGCATTTGGCTCGACAGGTCCTACTTGGTTAGCAGAAGGAGTTGCTGAACTTGGACAGTATTGGAAATTTGGCGAGCAGGAAGTCTCCATCAATCCGTCGGTTATTTCTTATTTGACGAGGACGCCGCGGAAAAAGAGTTTACTTGAAATTGCAGTTCCAGGCCGCGTACCGGCAGGTGGATGGCAGGATTATGCGTGGCGGTGGGCACTGTGCAATTTATTAGCGAATAATCCAAACTACTCTCCGCGGTTTAAACCGCTGGCCATTGCGCTGATGGAACAACGCGAAGGTGTCAGTTTCCAGTCCGTTTACGGTCAATTTG
>DTSG01000542.1 GCA_012965455.1 Planctomycetaceae bacterium
GACCTCCCTTGCCCGCGGACTTATCTCGCACGAGTTTCCCCTGATCATCGAAATAGACGTAGGGTCCAGATTTTTCGTTGCGTCCGCCCCAGCCACCGAGACCAATCGCCACGTTATATTCCTTCCAAGCGCCAAACGAATTGTTTGCGGCATGAACGACGACAAACCCACCTCCTGTTTTTAAATATTCAATGAACGACTGTTGGGTAGCCTCTGGCCATGCGGCACCGTTGTAGTTTGAAATCACTACATCAAAGTTCTTAAACTCGGGGTGAAATGAATCGTCTGTTCCCGTTTTAGACGTCGTTGCAATGGCCACGCTAAACAACTCGGTCTCTTCTAAATATTTCTTCATCATTTGCGATGTCTGTGGCCAAACCCCATGGTTATTCTGACCATCAATAATTAATGCTTTGAATTTTTGTTGGGCGTGTAGCAGCGGCGCACATGAAGACAATACAAATGCAAACAACAGTGCTGGAAGAATAAGTTTACGAATCATAATTGGTTTCCTTTATTGGTTAATAGCTGGACGCTGCAACTTTACTCGTTCGAGCATCTTCAACACTTCAAATTTAATCTTGGGTTCGGCATAGACTTCTAGGCAACTTGAGCGTGCCCGCCAAGTTGTGTAGCCCCCTAATACATGTTGCTCGGGTGGAGGAATATATCCAAAGGCACCGTTGGCCAATGAGATCGAGTAGGTCGTTTTAAACGGGCTATATTTCTTTATATTCAAACCTGTTTCCGCAAATACTTCGTTAGGGATGCCAACGATCCCTAGTGATCCGATAGCGATGGCTTGCAGTTGAATGTGTCGCGTCTTCGGCATCTTACTTAGAATGATTGTCTCTAAAGCATAGACTTCTTCGCTCGTTTTAGGTTTGCGATCAGCCCAAGGTTTAACATAGTCTGTCGCCTCCGCAACTTCTTCATCAGTCGGAAAACGAACGTCGAGTTCTAGTTCCTTTTCTTCCATCGCCAAAGGCACCCAATCCTGATACTCGATTGTTTCAAACGCTTTCAAAGCCGCTGCTGAAACAGCCTCGGCAACCGATTGACGGTCTGTTTTTCGGGCAGAATCCCTTTTGTAATCCCGCAAATACGTATCGCCACTGGTACCGTTTGCCAGCATTGCAATCGTTGGCTTCGATTCGTCGCCGGAAGCAAGTTTCGCTTCAAGAATAGCTTCAAATATTCCAAAGTAATCCGCTGAAATATTGGGCGCGCCGACGTAATGTAATGAGTAGGCACACATTACGGCAATTTGTCGACCGTCGACTGCTTGCAAAGAAATAACTGGGATTTCAGGATCCTCTAAACCGGTCTCTCGTATTGCTTTAGCGTTTTTATAGCCAGGGTGCATTTGCGCTCGATCATTACGCGTACCACCAAATCGGTTAGTGGGGGCAACCCCTTCGGTCATCATCCAGCGTCGCGTCGCCACATGTAAATCGTCTCGTCCCATCGCCCAACCGATCCGCGCTGGTTCTAGATTCTTATACGCTTGCTCAATCGCAGCGGCAATCCGACCAGGTAAAAATGCCGCGTAGCGAACATCCACACTAGATCCTAAGCAACTAAACACCGATGGTGCACTGTGGCAATGGGTCGCTGAAATGAGGATTCGATTCGTTGGTATCCCAGTAGCCTGAGAAGCGAACTGCTTGGCACGATCAAGTAGTTCGCGTGGCATCATACAACTATCAACCAGTACTATCGCGATTTTAGTTTCGCCGTCATCCAATACGACTGCTCTCGCAAAGAGTGGGTCATTGATTTCCTCGATTCGCCGCTCGAGCATCCCTCCGTTGACAATCACGGGGAGATCTTGGGGCGTTACATCTACTTTCGCAGCACCTCCGCGGAACACTTGGTCTTCCCCAACA
>DTSG01000543.1 GCA_012965455.1 Planctomycetaceae bacterium
CAAGAAGATGGCACTGCGCGCTGTTGGTTTTTGCGATATCCATCAGCTATTTCTTTGCTCCGGCGAGCCGGGCAACAGACATTGGATTTCCGATAGAGGATTATCGAATACCAATTCAGATAACCGGTAAAACGGGAGCGACCTGGAAACAAGGTTTTTATGAAATCTGGCAGATCCAAGATTGCCATGTTCGTCAGGGACGGTTTTCCGCAACAGGGAATTCGGCGGTAATTTGGATTGACCGGGCACTCCCGGAAACAGGCGGTGCCAACAAAGTCATTGTCTATTTAGAGGGAGAAGAAACGCGTATCGAGCAACAGGTACTGGCAGGTTTATACCCAGTACAATCGGCCAATTCAGGGACGACTTCACGTGTCCTGACCGACACCGAGTGGTTTGGACGATTGGTTTCAACAACACGCGTTAGCGTCAATACCAAGCAAACAACACCTCCGCCACGTATTCCACCTGCCATCGTACAACGAGCGCGCAATGCCTGGCAGGCAAGTCATGCCGGTGGATCGAGCCGGGTATCCAACGCACCGGCACAACCGAACTCCGCAAACACCATCCAATTTGCAGCCTACCAGAATGCTAACCCGGATCCTTCTGCTGGGCCGAATAATCGCGATGTTTCCAACACGCATCGTGAAGCTGGCCTGGGGAAGCATCGTTTGCGGCTTGAGGGTCGCAGTACCGTCGACGCGAGTTTACATATTGAACAAGACCCGGCCGGCGGTGGGTCTCTGGCTATCGCCAAATCCGGTATTCGGATCAGGATTGAGGAACTCCAGCTGGCTGCTGAACCGCCATCCCGCCAGGTGACCATTGAAACGGACAGCATGGTTCTCTGGGGGCCTCCTTTTGATCAACTCAGAAACAACTCCATTACTGACTCTACAATGCCCATCGAAGTTTATCTGGAAGGAAACATTATCTTCCGTCAGGGTGACCGGGAGATCCATGCGGATCGGATGTACTATAACGTCACCAACGAGTATGGCATGATTCTCAACGCCGAGATTTTAACACCCCTAACCGAATACGAAGGATTGATGCGGGTAAAGGCGGATATCTTACAGCAGGTCAATCGGCAGACATTCCGGGCATACGGAGTCGCAATTACCTCCAGTCAGATGGGAATTCCCACTTACTGGCTTCAATCCGATGAAGTCGAGATCACCGACCATCAAGAACCTTCGATCGACCCGTTGACCGGAGAGCAGCTGCAGGATGCGGAGTCGGGCGTACTACAATTTAATCACGAGATCACCGCTCACAGCAAGGACAACTTTCTGTTTTTGGGTGGGATCCCTGTTTTCTATTGGCCGGTGATGGGATCGCGTATTGACTCCCCCGCATTTTATTTAGATCGCGTCCGTGTCAAAATTGACCGTGTATATGGACAACAACTGTTACTTGACTGGAATGCTTTTCAATTATTTAATGTCCAGGAGATCCCTAAAAACAGCACCTGGTCACTATCCACGGATCTCATGAGTGAGCGAGGAGTTGCACTGGGCACACTCTACGAATACCAGCGAGACGATATGTTTCGTCTTCCCGGGATAAGTCGAGGGAAACTGGATGTCTGGGGACTGCAAGACCAGGGGAGGGACAATCTGGGACGTGATCGCCGTAACGTTTCCCCGGAAAAAGAATTTCGGGGAAACATCTTTTGGCAACATCGGCAACTTTTCGGCGATGGTTATCAAATCACCGGTGAAGCCGGACTGATCAGTGACCGTAACTTCATGGAACAGTTTTTCGAACAAGTCTGGGATCAGGAAAAAGACCAAATGACCAGAGTCGAGTTAAAACGTATTACCGACAATCAAGCCTGGAGTATCGGCGCCAACGACGTCGCCAACGCCATGGGAACCTC
>DTSG01000544.1 GCA_012965455.1 Planctomycetaceae bacterium
ATTCAGTCGCAGCGTATTTGTCAATAATCATTTGATAGTAAGCAATGGCTTCGCCTACGAGCTTTTTCATCTCGTCCGGCTTATTGTCATCCTTGGCAACTCCTGCCAATACCTCTTTACAACGCCCGGCTTCAAACGCTGCTAAAGCTTGGTACTTCTTAACATTGGCAGGAGCATTCTCATCTTCAAACCGCAAGATGGTCCGATCGAATTGCTTGATCGCATCGGCAAATTGCTTTTGCTTAAAGGCGATGTCCCCGATCATAAAATGAGCTCGAGCGCCAATGTGGCCGCGATCACGACCGGCTGCTGCAAATGCCACTAGTGCTTTTTCGTAATTTTGCTCGCGGTCATAGGTCCAGCCCATTTCAAAATGTGCTTCGCGTCGATACCCGTCAGCCACTTCGTCTTCGCTATCCACAACTTGTTGCAATAAGCTACGCGCCTGTTCATATTGTTTAAGTTCACTAGCTGCTTTACCACCGTGCAACCTCACTAATAAATAATGCTGGGGTGATTTAAAGGTCACACTCGTGATGGCACCAAATGCGGCGACCGCGGCTTGAAAATCACCGAGTTTGTATAAAGATTCAGCGAGCATGAATTGGCCATCGTGCAGAAAACTACCCGCAGCATGCTTGGACACTTGGTCTTTAAAACCAGCAGCACTCGCTTTGAAATCATCTAACTTGTAATGCGTCCATGCTTGTTTATGAAGGATGTTCTCTTTCAATGCGTCGGATCCCTGGGAACTGTCTGCTGCTTTGTTGTAGTCAACCAATGCTGCTTTGAATTGTCCGTCGGCATATTGATATTCCGCTAAGCGAAAATGGGCGTCCCCAGCAAGTGCGCTATCGGCGTGATCGGCAACAAGTTTTGCAAAGGTTGCTTTAGCAGCATCGTGTTTATCGAGCGTTCGCTGAGCAAAAGCGATTTCATACAGAATCGCATCTGCATCGGCATATTTGGTATCTGCTGTGAGCAATAGCTTGAACGTTTCAATCGCTGCTGCGTTTTGCTGCAAACCGATTTGCGACTTGCCTTTTTCAGACCAAGCGTCCACTTGTTGGGCGACGTCCGGTTTGGATGCCAAGAACCCATCTAAATCTTCAATCGCCTCTTTGAACTTCTTCTGTTGTCGTCGAACTTTGCCTCGACCCAATAGTGCCGCACTAACCAATTGGTGCTCCGCATGTTTCTCAATCAAAGCGGTAAAGGTGGTTTCAGCAATATCTGGTTTACCTATCAGGACTTCGCTCCAGGCTTGGTTATAAAGACTATTAACGACAAAGACGGAATCAGGATGGTCTTTGACGACTGTGGCGTACTGCTTAATCGCCGGTTCATATTCTTTTTCACCATAATGATATTCTCCCAAACGAAACTGGGCTTCAGCCACGAGTTTGCTTTCAGGAAAATCTTTGATAAGCCGAGCCGCAAAACCCTTCGCCGCATCAATCTTTTTCAAGGCGGCACTAGATCGTGCTAACAACAATAAGCTGTCGACCACTCGTGAACCCTGCGGACTATCCTTGATTGACGCCGACAGAATTTCCACGACTTCAGCATGTTTTTTGTCTTGAAATAAATCAGCACTTTTAAGGATGCGAGATTCTTCCAGGAGTTTAGCAACATCTGGTTGAAATTCATGTTTGGGATATTTACCCAAAAAGGTTTTCGCGTCGGCAATGACATTATCGTGCTGTTTAAGCTGCAACGCAGCAAATGTTGCAAAGTACAAAGCATCGGCCGCTAGGGCATGCTTGCTGTGCTGCTGCACGATTCCAAGATAACGCTTGCGTGAATCATCATATTTTTTCTGACCATCAAGTGCATCAGCCGCTACGAGTTTAACTTGGATGAGTAACTCAGCGTCCGTCACGTTTGCAATAAACGCATCCGCTAATTCAAGCGCCGTGGCATGCTCTTTGTCATTGATATATGCACGACAGATCGACAGCAAATGCCCGGCAGCTTCGGTGTGAAAATCAGCTGTCTCTTTGGCGGATAAAACTGCCGAAAAAATAGTAGTGGCTTCCTCATATTGCTTTAACTGCAACAAACAAAATGCTTGCCGCATCCGCGAATGGTCTGCCAGCATGTAACCTTCTACCGCAGCAACTTCACCAAACACTTCGGCGGCTTCTTTATAATTCTCGGCCTGCAAAATCGTCTCGGCCTTCCGCATCCGTATTTCCGTACGAAGCGGATCCTCGGGAAATTCCGCTAAGAAAATATCGTAGGCCGTGCCTGCCTCAGCGTATTTTTTTTCTTCCTCCAGCGTGGCACCCAACGCATAAACTGCTGTTGTCCGCTGTTTGGATTTGGGGAACCCCGTGACGACCGCTTGATATGACTTTATCGCAGCGGGTTTGTCACCCAAACCATAATGGGATTCACCCATTAAGTACCACGCCTGGTCTGCGAAAGAGCCTTTGGCATATGCGGCTACCTGTTTTTTAAATATGCCGATAGCCGTTTTAAGTTGAGCGTCTTTCTTATCTTTTTCGTCTTCTGGCAACGACGAGGCCTGCGCATATCGAGTGCGGCCCCAGTAAAACAATGCTGGCTCCGTACTGTCATGCTGTGCGTATCGTGTCGCCGTAAATTCAAAAGCACTCGCTGCTTTATCATATTGTTGCAGTTGTAGAGCGCAGATGCCCAAGTAATAAATTGCTTTGGGAGCCAAGGGATCAGCTTGGAATTCTTTTTGGAACACTTCCCATTCCTCTACAGCAATTTCAAACTTAGCACCATTCTGAAACTTGGCCGCGTCAGAGTAGACATCCAAGGCATCCTGAGATGATTTTTCTTTGAGTTTAATAACTCCATCAGCAGCTTCTTCTTGTGCACATACTACAGATATATTTGTCGCCGTTAGCGTCAGAGCTAGGGAGGCAAACAAAGTGAACAATAAGGGTGTTTTCAATTCCCGTGAAAGGCTGCGAAATTTAGGCTTGAACATATTAATACAACATCTCGTAATGCGAGAGTTCCTCACGATAAATCAATTAAGTAAATGCATTTTTCAAAAAGTTTGTAATCAGTAATAGTATACTCATTACGAACAGTCTAAGAAACACGCACAGTGACGTGCAGTCAGCGTAAAAAACCGATTTACATGATTATTCAAGGGGTTGATTGCCGATGTCACCAATGTGCGTCTGTCGTTTTTAGGGTAGTCAGGTGACTTAGGTATCTTTGGTAATCAACGCAAAAGCAACTGTAGTAACTCGAAAAGGATATAATTCTTGCCGAACGTTTTGATAACTGGCGGAGCGGGCTTTATCGGCTCACATCTCACAACCGCACTGCTTGCGCGGGGAGACCAAGTCACGATTGTCGATGACCAGTCAACGGGCAGCGCCAGCAACCTCGCCCATGTTATTGATAATCCGGCGCTATCCTATATCCAAGGTGACATTGGTAATGAGACACTCATGAACCAAGTGGTTGCTGGACAAGATCAAGTTTACCACCTAGCGGCTGCCGTGGGTGTGGCGCTGATTGCCAGTAAACCCATTGAAACGATCGAGCGTAACATCTATCCGACACAATTGTTAATGGCGGCACTACGTCAACGAGTGGAAAACGGTGAGTCCGTACGGACATTCTTTTCATCGACTAGTGAAGTCTACGGTAAGAATCCAAAAGAAACTTGGACCGAAGAAGACGACCTTGTGTTTGGCGCGACAACCCGTCCACGTTGGTCCTACGGAGTGTCCAAAGCGATTGATGAGTTTCTAGCGCTCGCTTGTGTTAAAGAACACAACCTGCCTATCGTTATTGGACGGTTTTTCAATGTAGTGGGCCCACGCCAAACCGGAGCCTATGGGATGGTGTTGCCAAGATTTGTGCAGGCAGCACTCCAGGGCGAACCGTTGATTGTTCATGACGACGGTACTCAGATCCGCTGCTTTGCTCATGTACAAGACGTCATCGCAGCCGTCCTCATTTTGATGCAGACGGATGCTGCAGTCGGCGAAGTCATCAACATTGGCAGCGACACGCCGATTACCATTCTGGAGTTGGCCAACAAAGTAATCGAAGTGTGTGATTCTAAATCGCAGGTTGAGTTCCAAACGTATACGGATGCGTATGACGAGTCGTTTGAAGATATTCGCCGGCGAGTCCCTGATCTCACGAAAATCAGCAATCTAATTGGCGCCCCCAATCATTGCGGGATCGAGCAAATCATCGCCGACGTGCGCGATGAATTTAACCGCTAACTCCGACCTATTCAAAAATCGAAATGGTCGTACCAGGCCACGTACATTCAGCATCGCGAGATGTCATCATGTATCGCAGGACTCGCGGGTCAATGTTCTCGCTTAAGAACTGAGTGCGGCCGCTAACAAATATTACGTTCGCCCCCCCGACATGGTTGCTGGAGATGCGAGCAAAACGAATGTCCCCAGAAATTGCTTGCCCTCGCTGAATATTAATCCCGAGCACGCGTGGTGTTTTAACTCCCGCCGGAAGCGGCGCATCAATTTGCCAATGGAAAAGCAAGGCAGCCTGAGAAGTATCGGTCCATTTACCACTGTCAATATTTTCTGACAACATCAAAGTACTATCGAGCCCATCTCCGTCTGCAATATATTGAAATCCAAAGAGTGCGCGCTGGCCGGCGTGTTTCGATAAAGCTGGATCATCAACAAACAACCCATTGGCGATGGAATCAACCGTGTAAATTGAATCCGCTGATCCGACTGCATCCGGCAAGCCGCCGTTGGCAACGTAAGAATTCCAACCACCTGGCAAAATGCCTTTGTCAATCTGGGGCGGATTATTGGCTGGACAAACAAAATCATTCAAATACAGTTTGTGTAGCCGTTGCTGCGCTTGTGCCGTAGAATCGTCCACATAGTCGTAAAAATGTTCAAATAGCGGGCCGACCCGTGGCGCGTCTGCGTCCGGATCCGTTGTTGTGGATAAATCTGGGGTCAAACGCAAGTACGGTAACAACGAAAATTGCCAACCGACAATGCGGTCATTGGTGATTACCGGCACGGGACTAATGTGTAGTTCGGGCCAAGCTGTGCGATACGTCGGAAGTTGTTGGCTGTCTTTTTCTGCTAACAGCGCGGCGTAACCGAGTCCCGTAAGTCGGTATTCACACATGTTACGACGACTCATTGTCCGCTGTTTCAGTATATAAGGGAGTAAAATTCCGCTTAACAACATTACCACAGCAACGGCCACGATAACTTCCGCTCTACTAATCCCAGGTTTTTTATTATGCGCTGCTTGCATAGCCGTATTGAACTGAATTTTCCCTGCTGCTGTCTAGCCGAAATCCGCATCGTCCACAGGAATATCGACCATGGTAAATCAAGTAGCACTCGTCTAGTTTGAACAATTCACACCGACGATTGCATTACCCAATTCTCAAATTCGTGATAATTAGAGTGGAAACGTAAGAACTTAAAATGCTTTCCCAATAGGCACAATGGGAAAAACAACATCATATACTATAGTTCAGTACCCCCGACACAAAAATAACGTTCCACAATTCGTTGCGGTTGAGTATTATTACAGAGTAGTGCTTTTCACCAAAAAAGTGTTTTTTACACATCCTTGTTGTACCCTTTGCTCCTGAAGTTTCTATGAATCGAAAACGTCGTCAACATGGTGGTTTTACCATCGTCGAACTTCTCGTCGCCTCAACTGTCGGCTTATTGCTCGTAATTGGGGTCATTGAAGCCTTTCGGCAAATAACCAATGCCGTCAACAAAGGTCGGGCAAACGTACAATTATCGGGTCAATTGCGGAACGTTACTAATCTGCTACGTGAAGATTTTCGCGGCATCACCGTGCAAGCGACGCCCAATATTACCGCTGCATCAGCAATGGGGTATTTTGAAATTATCGAAGGCGTCGACAACGATTCAATTTCATCCTCCGGCGGCTTTGACACTTTGACAGGTGATACCGACGACGTCCTCATGTTTACTTCACGGCGACTTGGTAAGCCATTTTCTGGCCGCGTGCGCGGATCGTTTGTTGCCAGTAGTCGACTGTTTGAGAATATTACCTCACCCAACGCTGAGATCATTTATTGGCTAGAACCTCGTAATACGGAATTCCTCCGCGATGGAATCGACAACGACGGTAACGGAAATACAGATGAACCGAGCGAAGGCCTGATTGCTCCGACACAACACAACGGCATGCCCTTGGCTACTCTGCGTCGGCGTGCGTTGTTGATTCGCCCCGATCTCAACAACGATGCTGGCAAACTCTCAGGTGTGACCACTGGTAATCTAGTTGCGTTCATCAATGAGAACGATATCTCCATCCACATCAACGCCGACGGGACAGTTAGCGCCAACACACTAGCAGATCTTACGTTGCGGAAAAACCGCGTTGCCCATCTGCCGACAGAATATTTTCCGAAAGTTAACCCAAACCAAGACGCCAATTTTCCACATCCTTTTACAACAGCACGACTCCCGTTTCAATCAGGCATGTTCATGGGCGAAGATGTCGTGTTTGACCAAGTGATCGGGTTTGACGTACGAGTGTACGATCCGTTGATAAAAATTTTTGCTGACAGCACTGGTAGCGAACCGTTAACTCCTAGCGACCCCGGATATCGAGATCGCGCAGATCGCGCATATACTACCCCTATCAATCCCTTCGCAATCGGCGAAGGGGCATACGTCGACCTAGGTTTCACTTCGCGGCTTGTCTGGACTAATCTGACAAACCCACAAGTCCTTCGGCTAGGGAGTGTTCTAAGCATGGAACAGTATGATCTCTCACAATTAAACGATCCAAAATGGCTCGTACCACCTTTATATCCCACTGGTACCGGTTACTTTACGTTTGGTAAATGTATGGTTTTCGATACATGGACGATCGAGTATGAACGCGATGGCGTGGATCAGAACACCAACGGAGTGGTTGATGAAGGCAATGATGGAATCGACAACAATGGCTCCGGTGGCATTGATGATATAACGGAAGTAGAAACCATGCCCGAAAACAACAAATTCGAT
>DTSG01000545.1 GCA_012965455.1 Planctomycetaceae bacterium
CTGGTGAGTTACTGTATGGTTTGATGTTGCCGTCGGGCAATGACGCATCGGTCGCTTTTGCTGAGTTCTTCGGTGGACGCTTAAGTGGCAAAGAGGACTGTTCCGCTGATGAGAGCTATGACTTGTTTATTGGTTTGATGAATGTAATGGCTAAACAGCTTGGCATGAACGATAGCCATTATGTAAATCCGCATGGCTTAACAGCTAAGGGGCATTTGTTGTCGGCCTCTGACTTGGCAAAGCTTGCTGACGCAGCATTCGACATCCCGTTGTTTCGTCAGTACGTAAATACGCGACAGCACGCGACTCGGGTGACATCTGCCGATGCACCACCGCGTCTTCTCACGTGGAAGAACACGAATCGACTATTGGGAATTGCTGGGTATGACGGAGTAAAGACAGGCACGACAACCGCAGCCGGTGCGTGTTTGGTATCGCATGGCGTCCGTGACGGCAACGAGTTGTTTATTGTCGTGTTAGGAGCGTCGGGTTCGAGTGCACGATATGCTGACTCACGAAATTTATATCGCTGGGCTTGGAACCAATTGGCTCCAGCTAAGAAAAACCGACGTGGCCGTTGGTTGTTGAAATAAGAGACTTATTACTAGTTTGAGAGTTCTACTATGAATCAAGAAAACCAAGAAGTTGCATCAATATTTAGCGGTTGTATTCCAGCTATTATGACGCCCTGCGTTAGCAGTGAGGATCGCACTCCCGATTACGAAGCGTTAGTGCGCAAGGCTCAGGAATTGATGGATTGTGGGATGAACGGTGTTGTTTACTGTGGATCGATGGGTGACTGGCCACTGCTGACGGACGACCAGCGGCAGCAGGGCGTGGCGAGTTTGTGCCAAGCCGGTATTCCGGTGGTTGTGGGCACAGGGGCACAGAACCCTCGCTTGGCTGCTGAACATGCCGCACATGCCGAGAGTGTCGGCGCACAGGGTTTGATGGTAATTCCACGAGTTCTATCACGCGGGACATCGGCTATCGCTCAGAGACATCACTTTGCTGGAATATTGGCGGCGGCACCTAATACGCCCGCTGTGATTTATAACAGTCCGTACTATGGATTTGAGACGAAGGCTGATTTGTTTTTTGATTTGCGGGCGGAGTTTTCCAATCTTGTTGGATTTAAAGAATTCGGTGGCGCTGATTCATTGAGTTACGCAGCTGAACATATTACCAGTGGTGATGCCTCCTTGGCGTTAATGGTTGGCGTCGATACACAAGTTGTGCACGGGTATGTTAATTGTGGTGCGGTCGGAGCGATTACTGGGATCGGTAATGCATTGCCGCGAGAGGTGTTACGATTGATAGAACTTGCAAGTGCGGCGGCCGCGGGTGATGTGCCAGCGCGGCGGCTAGCCCAAGAATTGGAAGACGCTTTGATGGTTCTTTCGACGTTTGACGAAGGGCCAGATTTGGTGTTGTTTTACAAGTATCTGTTGGAACTTAACGGTGATGCTCAGTACGCCGTGCATTTCAACGAAAGCGATTGCTTGACGGCGAGTCAACGCGGGTTTGTGGAACAGCAATACCAACTGTTTAAAGATTGGTGGACTGCTTGGAACGGAGCCACTGACTGAAGCTGGGCGCTCAACAGGCGACGGTTGTTATTCGGTCAACTTGATGACAACGGGAAGTTCTTGAGGGTTGGCGACGAAGACCATGGAAATGCTGTTGACGCAGTGGCGTGTGTCTTTGGCTGTGAACTCTTCGCCAAAAAAAACGTGTCCGAGGTGTCCTTGGCAATTGCTGCAGACAATTTCGGTTCTGCTGCCGTCCGCATCCGGTATTCGAGTAACTGCGTCTTGGATCTCATCATCAAAACTTGGCCAGCCGCAACCGCTGTCGAACTTGTCGGATGATTCATAGAGCGGAGCGTTACAGCGACGGCAAACATATGTGCCGTCTGCTTTGTTGTCGGTGTATTCGCCAGTGCCCGCTCGTTCAGTTCCCTTATGAACTAAGACGTATTCTTCATCAGCGTTTAGGTCGTTGTAGGATTGGGGTTGTTCGTCGGACACGGTGCTTTCCTTCGTGGGTTGGACATCGGGGGCCTTAGTGGTTTTACTCTGTGCGAGGCAGCCAGCGAGCGTCACAATAAAAATGCTGGTCATACGATGGACGAAATTTGATTTCATGTTGTAATGATAGTCAGTAAAATGATGTTTCGTGTTCTATATAATTATGGATTTTACGACATTCGTTGTATTAGTGCTACAATGAAAGCTACGCATAAATAATGTTCAGCGGGGAGAATTTGAATGCTGAGGCGGCTATTTTTGAAAGATGGCAGTTTGCTGTTAGTGGGTTCTGCCGTTGCGCTGCAAAATCTAACTGGTATTGCAGGTGCTGCTGATGCTGAAGCTATTGTTCGCTTTAGCATGATCACCGACTTGCATTATGCCGATAAACCACCCGCTGGATCTCGTCATTACCGCGAGACGATTGCCAAGCTGGAACAAGCGACTGCTCAATTTGAGAAAGATAAACCCGATTTTCTTGTTTGCTTGGGCGATTTAATTGACGCTGCTGCTGATGTAAAAACTGAGCTTGGCTATCTGACTCGCATCACCAAAGAGATGGCGAACATCAAACTTGCAAAGCACTATGTGTTGGGAAACCATTGTGTGGACACGCTGACCAAAAAGGAATTTCTCGACGGAGTAGAGCAAGAGAAGTCTTATTACTCGTTTGACAAAGGCAACGTCCATTTTGTAGTTTTAGACGCTTGTTTTCGAAGTGATGGCGTGCCGTATCAGCGCAAGAATTTTGTTTGGACGGATCCCAATGTTCCTGCTGCTGAACTTCAATGGTTGAAACAGGATTTGGCCAATGCTGACAAGCCGACCATTGTTTTCGCTCACCAACGCCTTGATAACGCGGGCTCACACGGTATAAAAAATGCAGTTGAAGTACGTAAGGTTCTCGAGGAATCGGGTCAGGTATTAGCTGTGTTTCAGGGGCATAGTCATCAAAACGAACATAAGGTGATTGGCGAGATACATTACTGTACGCTAGTCGCTATGGTTGAGGGTTCCTTGGAAGCTAGCAATGGCTGTAGCACAGCGTCAGTTCTTGCTGACGGGACAATACGCTTGACGGGCTTTCGTAAGCAAGCGTCCTATGCCTGGGAATAAAACTACTCGAAAGTGAATTTAGAATATTAACCAACTTGGAATTTAGCATCTATGAAAAGTAAATTATCGATAACGATGTGTTGTTTGAGTTTGATTGGCTTATGTGGTTTTGTTGCATTAACAACGGTTGCACATGAGGATGAGGATGGAGTGAAGAAGCCGGTTGCGGTAACACATCAGCAACGATATACGGCGACGGCGATGCCAGATCGGATTTTATTGAGTTGGCAACAGGATCCGGCAACATCGTTTTCGGTGACGTGGCGTACTGACATGACGGTTGATGTTGGATTAGGCGAAATAGCAGTTGCTACAGATGGACCTAAGTTCACGTCCAAGAAGACGGCAGTCGAAGCGACGCGTGTGACTTACAAACCTGAGTTTGGTGAAGTGCATCATTACACGGCGGCGTTTGACGGGCTCAAGCCAGAGACGCAATATGTATACCGAGTGGGCGATGGAGTGAATTGGAGTGAGTGGATACAAGTGACGACCGCTGCGGACCAAGCCAAACCGTTTCGGTTTGTATACTTTGGTGATTCCCAGAACAGTGTGTGGTCGATGTGGAGCCGCGTGGTTCGGCAATCGTACAAAAACGCCCCTAAATCAGCATTCTTTTTGCATGCAGGGGATTTAGTCAACAAGACCAACTCTGATGGCGAATGGGGCGAGTGGTTCCAAGCGGGCGGATTTATCCATCGCAGTACGCCAGTAGTTGCTAGTCCCGGAAATCACGAATACTCCTCTAAGTTATCAACTCATTGGCGTCCGACGTTTGCCTTTCCTGAGAACGGTCCGGAGGATTTGTTAGAAACGGTTTATTACATTGATTATCAAGGGATGCGACTCGTTGTGCTTAATAGCAACGTACACATGGGCGAGCAGGCTGAGTGGTTGGATTCCGTGCTAAAGGACAACCCGCAGAAATGGACTGTGGTCTGCCATCACCATCCGATTTATTCGTCCAAGGAAGGGCGCGACAACCCGTTGTTGCGAAATACGTGGCAGCCGATTTATGATAAGTACAAAGTTGATTTAGTATTGCAAGGGCATGATCACACGTATGCTAGATCGGGGTTAATGACGTGGCAGAATGTGCCTAAAGGGGTAACCACGAGAACGGATATCGGTACAGTTTATGTCGTGAGCGTTAGTGGTCCGAAAATGTATGATCTTGGAAAGCGGCCTTTCATGAAACGCGGCGCGGAGGACACGCAGTTGTTCCAAGTAATCGATGTAGACGGAAACGAAATTCGCTATGAGGCGCGGACGGCTCGTGGTGTGTTGTACGATGCCTTTACGCTGAAGAAGCAAGCGGCGGGCAAAGCCAACTTGTTGATTGAGCAGATTCCGGACACACCAGAGCGGTTACGAGCATCTAAGTAAACGAATACGGAAAAACCGGACCACGAATTTATACAAATTAGTACCAATGTGATATTTGGTCGCCGAAAACTAATTTCCCATTTCCTCTGCCTATTTCAGTTCGCCACATTTGTGCAGCGCCATGATGGGATAGAATGTGCCGCTATACGTGATGAAATGGCGTGTGTCTTTGTTGAGGCTACGAGTCCACCAGCGTCCGGAGGTTCTTTGGTTGGCTTTGATCCAAACGATGCCTTTTTGGATTTGCGGATGGTCGGCGGGGATACCAGCGTCTCGCAATACCATGATAGCGAGACCGGTTTGGTGTCCGTCACTGGGTGGGTTTGTTACTTCCTTTTCCGCCTTTAGCTTCTCGGATCGACTTCCACCGCCCCAAGTGTCGGGGGTGCCGAAATTGCGCATGGCCCACCCTCCGTCTTCGTTTTGGTGTCCGAGAATCATCGTAACGATTTCTTGCTGAACTGCTTTGTCGATGAGCCCGTCCATTCTGGTGTTAGCCCACAGAAGTAGTACTTTGCCATAGTCGTGCGGCGCGGGTTGAGTTTGCAAGTATTTTTTAAGCTTGGCGACTTGAGTTTGTTGATCGGCGTTCATTTCTTCAAGAAAACCAGGGGCGGTACCTAGTGCTAGTGCAGCGACTGTGGCTCCTTGGTAGCTACTGGATTCAAACGGAGGCCAGCAGTCGATGTTTCCCCAGCTACCGTCGTCGCTTTGGACACTAAGCATTAAGTCGAGAGCGGCGATTGTATCGGCAGTTAGTTTACCGTTAACGTGCAGATCCCACTCTGCCATGCCTTGTGCCATGTAGGCGATTTGGGTGGGCTTAATGCCCTGCAGCAGGGAGGTTGTGGGGGCGCGTTTGAACTTGGTGATTTCGTTGACGAGAAACTCGTGATTGGCGGCGTTGGGTTTGCCGAGGATGGGAGTGAGTGCGGGGCGTAATTGTATGTAGGTGCCGTTGGTATGGCAGGCGACACATTTTCGTTTGGCTTGCCAAGCCGTGGTGCCTTGCTCGAGGTACTCAAGTGCTTTTTTTGTGCTGAATTGATCGATGAGAGGTTCATCCGCTGTGGCTGCCGGGATCGCGATCCCTTCGCTGGCGTATTGTGGTTCAACAGCGTTGGTGTTACACGAAAAGAGTGCGATAATAACAAGCAACATAGGGGTATGTTTTGTGTGGCGCATATTAGGAATTCTCCTTTGGATATATTGTACCAGTTGGCGACGGCGTTGGGGATTTGCACAAAGTCCATTTCAATCTGCTGTTGTGTTTTATAGTAAACTAAATATCTATGCAATTGTTTCAGTGTTTTTACGAGAGGGATTCCATGTTATTGAAGACGAGCAAGATGTTTAAAGTGTTGGCCCTTTGTTTGGTGGGAGTGTTTGTGATGGTACCAGTGGAATCAGTTTCGGGCGAAGACCCGTTAGTGTTTATTACTTCGTTTGCCAAAGGTGAAACGGGCGCGATTCATGCGATGCGGTTGGATGCCCAGCGGGGGGTGTTGACGGAAGTGAATACGACCACGGATGTAGAGAATCCGTTTTTTATTGCATTGTCTCCTAATCGTAAGTATTTGTACTCGATTCATGCATCTCAGTTCGGTGGACCTGCGCATAGTGAAGTGGCGGCGTATTCGATTGAGGATAATGCCGGGAAATTGCGGTTGTTGAATCGTCAAACAACCTTGGGAACGACGGCGTGTTACATCGATGTTGCGGCGGAGGGCAGGTCGGTGGTGGTTGCGAATTATAGTTCCGGCAGTGTTGTTTCTTATCCGGTGCAGGGTGATGGTTCCTTGCGCGAGGCGGCGACGTTTGCGCAGCACGAGGGGATGAGTGTAAATGAAGCTCGTCAGCAGGAGCCCCATGCGCATTGTTTTGTGATTAGCCCCGACAATCGATATGTGTTCTCGGCCGATTTAGGAATTGACGAGATTATTGGCTACAAGTTGAAGTCGCGGACGTCGGAGCTGCAGCGGTTGGATGCTGCGGCTGAGACGGCGCCGGGAGCAGGACCTCGGCACTTGATTTTCCATCCCAATGGCAAGTATGTGTATGTGATTAACGAGTTGTTAAATACGGTTTCGTTGTTTGATTATGATGCGGCGACGGGGAAGTTGTCCAAGCGTCAGACGATTGCGACGCTACCCAGCGATTTTGAGGGTGTGAGTCACACGGCAGATTTAAAGATAACTCCGGACGGCAAATATTTATACGGTACGAACCGGGGTCATGACAGCATTGCCTGTTACCGGTTGTCGGCGGATGGTAGTTTGACGTTGTTGGCGATTGTGCCGAGTTTGGGCAAGGGGCCACAGAATTTAGCGATTGCTGGCGGCGGAAAGTTGTTGATATGTGCGAATATGCCAGGCAATAACGTGGCCGTGTTCCGCATCGACGGTGCTTCCGGCAAGATCACATCAGTCGGCCCGCCGTTAGAGGTCAC
>DTSG01000546.1 GCA_012965455.1 Planctomycetaceae bacterium
TTGGGAAGTTTTCCAAACAGTAATTGGTGGTCTACGAAGTTACCTTTATTAGGGTCAAGGTGATCGCGAAAGCCCCCCTTGTCCTGCATGACGCGTGTTAGTTCGCCGACGATCCAAGCGGAGAACTTCAGGCGAGCAATGACTTGCGGTTGCTCAGCATCCTGGGGAGGCATCTCTTTAAGAGTGACCTGAGCCCAGATGCTTTTCCAGATCTCCGCATTGACGCCATCAACCGGCCCAAGATCGTGTAACGCCAAGTTACCCTCGGGTTCTGTGTCTCCGTGGCAATCTACACAGTGGTTTGTAAGAAACTTTGCCGCAAAACTCTTAAAATTTTCTCGGACTGGTTGTCCTAGGGTATAAGTGTCGGCCTGTGCCATGGGTAGTAAGCACAACGAGAGCAAAGCCACCCAAACAAGTCTGACCTTTATCATGTCAACAATTCCTTGATAGGACCGTTATGACTATCGAATTTCTTGGCGAGTTTCTCATCCATATTGAAGCGATCAACATTAGCACCTGCGGCACGCAGGATAGATGTATAGAGAGCATTGATTGGTCGCTTGCCATCAAGTTGGGTGAAGCAACCTGTTTTGAATGCGCCGTCGAAATTTCCAAGCAACATCACTGGCCAGTTAGTACCACTGGTGTGCTGTTTGTCAGCATTATTACTAGTGTAGACGATCAGCGTGTGATCCATCATCGTGCCACTGCCCTCAGGAATGCTATCAAGAGCGTCCATGATTTTTACTAGCATGCGACTGTTGTATTGACGAATCTTGATCCAGATTGGATTATCGGGCTGATTTATATGACCAAGGTCGTGACCTTGTTTTTCAACTCCGATACCTTTCCACGCGCCGAAGATTTCACCACGTCCGGAACCGATGGTCAACGTGTTAGTGATTCCTGATGTCAGCGCTGAGATACTAAGTTCAAGTAAAGCGTCGTGCCAGTCGGTTTCGAACTCTGGTCGAGTGTATCGCTCGTCTACCGTAGGAGCAAATTTGCGCAAGTGATCTGACACAGTACTTAGTTGCTCACGTAGACCGTTTACATCCTGAAATCCTTGGACGAATTGACCGTATCGGTGTTGACTCGTTGTCGGCAGTGATCGTCCTTTAGCAGTGGCAAGCTTCTCAACTTGTTCAAGCAGGCTAGAGCGCGCTTCATGCTGTTTGCGGATATCACCTGTCGCAATGCCACCGTAAAGCATCTGATAGAGGTGATTTGGGTTGGAGTGCATAAAGATTGGTTGCCCAGCACCGCTTGCAGATAGGTTTGCAACGGTGGGTTTGGTGGTCATATTCTCAATCGAGTCCATACCGACGCAGAGATGTGGAAGCAGGGTTTCTGGAAGGACCTTACTCAACTCATAATCGATAGTAGACGCACTTGGTGGTACGCCATCACCACCGCGGTATCCACCGAGTGCGCCGAAGAAAGCACTGTGGGATGGGCTGGTGTGAGTACCATGCAGACCGTTAATGATATGCAGACGGTCTTTATAGGATTCAAGTGGGCTGATCGGTTCTGGCAGAGTGACGTTAGCTAGGGAACCGCTGGTCATCCCCTTGGGGATACAGGTAGCAGGATGAAATCCTTGGTTTTGCATGAAGAAAATGACACGTTTTGTTGTTCGTCCTGTGCCAGGAGCTGCCATCAGCTTTTGCGGATCTAATGCGGCGCTCATCACGGCTCCCGCACCAGCGGCCATTCCGGCCATGCCTTGTAGCATATTTCTTCGGTTAAGCATAATCTTCGTCCAGTACGATTACGGGGTTGAAACCTGTGCGTCTATCTATATAGTCGTGTAACTTAGAGCCAATTCTGTGGCAATATTTCTTGAAAACAGGTCAAACAAACCTATTTTGCATTCCTCTGTCTATTGCCAATTTTTGATGATTAATAGGTAAATTCAAGTACATTTTCTTTTCTATAGTATAGCATCAGTCAATTGAATTCTCAATCGCACATCAATCAAGGCAAGGACAAAATGCACAATCACGCACTATTCGACGTTTAATTAGACACAATCAAAGTACGCAAATTGCTACTATGTAGGATTTGATCAATCTCATCGTCGATGGGGCGCCTTAATCGGCCTTGTATAAGTGCTTACCCTGTCGGGCAGCCTGAATTGCCTTTTCCGTATCCAAGGGTATACCTGGGTCGTTCTGTTGTTGCATCCAGCGTTGCAGCTCTTCACGCATCCGTTTCTGTCGCACAGCCTGTTTGGGTCGACTTGCCAGATTGGTCATTTCATAAGGATCTTCAGCCGTATGATACAGTTGATACTCGGGACGGCTGACATAGCGTGACACCAGACGGTAGGTTGCCGGTTGAGCGTAGGAATCCCAAACCCAAGTTGCCCAATACGGATTATTCAGCTCTCCGCTGCCGCGCGACCCCATTAGGTGTTTCTCGATATAGACTGCGTCAGGCGTCAGATTATGGATATACCGATAAGTCCCATCACTCACCGTGCGAATCGGATAGGCCGGACCTTCGGGGATATTATTGTGCATACCGTAAACGTATTTTCGATGCTTATCCGTTTTACCAAATAAGACATCTGAAAAATCGGTGCCATCGTATTTGTGTTCTTTAGGTTCGCCACCGGCCAAGCTCACCAACGTTGGTAGAACATCTGCATACTGCACTAGGGCATCCGTGCGTTCTCCAGCGGCAATCTTCCCCGGCCAGCGAGCGACCAGTGCGGTGTGCAAGCCGGTATCCCAATTGGTCCATTTACATCCGGGAAACTGCGCTCCCTGTTCCGAAGAAAATAATACAACCGTATCATCCTCATGTCCCTGCTGTTTGAGTGCAGCCAGCAATTCTCCGACCTGACTATCCATATAGGTGATTTCAGCTAGGTACTTGCTAAAATCTTCGCGGGTTCGTACTGTATCTGCAATATTTAGTGGCAAGCTAAGTTGTTTCGGGGGATAGGCACTGGCATCGCCCATGACCCACGGCACATGCGGTTCGACCAGAGCCACCACGAGACAAAAAGGTTGATCGCCATTCCCACGAGAGATAAATTCATCAACCTTGTTCAGAAAGAAGGGCTTTGTCGGGTTACGAACGCAATTGGAATCAAACCCGTCAATTTTTTCAAAGGGGAATGCTGCCGCTGGTTTCACGTGCACTTTACCAGCCAACCCCACGCGGTAACCGAGTGCCGATAAATGCTGCGGCATACTGGTCACGCTGGATAAACTTGCCGAATGATTCCAGGCACAGCCATTTCCCAGCGGATACCGTCCGGAATACAATTCCGCTCGGCAGGGCTGACACATCGCTTCTGATAAATAGGCTCGGTTAAACGTCAGGCCTGCGGCAGCCAAACTATCAATATTGGGCGTTTTTGCATTTTGCCCACCGTAAAGTGGTAAGTCGTTATAGGTACAGTCATCGGCCATGATGATAAGGATATTTGGCTTAGTTGCGGCCGACAGGGCGCCAGACCCAAGCCATAACAGGATCAGCAGAAAAGGTAGGTTTTGTCGTTGCATGGTTGATTACTTTGTCTCGAGGTTGAGTGCGGTTCGTTTGATCCAAGCAGCATGTAGCTTCTTTAATTCATTCAGTTTCTCAGGCATTTCACTGGCTAGGTCATGCAGTTCCGTTCCATCTTCCGATAGATGGTATAACTCCCATGGGTCCCGATCTGCTGCAACGAGCTTCCAGTCTCCCTGCAAAACAGCCTTACCATGTGCATGTCCCCAGAAAATCTCGGCATGTTCCGGGATACGTTTCCCCTGAAGCACTGGGGCAAAGGATCGGCCTGCGAACGGTACGGGTTGTTGCTCGGAAAAATTCACTCCGGCAATATCCAATAAGGTTGGCATCATATCAATGACGTGGCAAACTTCCCCAGCCAACTTGCCTTTGCGTTTCTTAGCCACACCGGCCGGCCAGCTGATAATCAATGGTGAATGCGTACCGCCTTCATGGTCATATTGTTTAAACAGACGAAATGGCGTATTGGACGCGTTCGCCCAGCCATAGCCATAGGATTGAAACGTTGCCTGCGAACCGGGCATCAGGCCCGGTACGTTGCCGGGCTTAATCGGTGTTTTCTTCCCATCGGTAGTAAAATCACGACTCCAGCTACCTTTGCGCATTTTTCCGTATTCAACGTGACAACCTCCGTTATCGTGTTGATAAATCACCATTGTGTTATCCGTAATTCCTGTACTGTGCAGATAGCCGGTAATCCGTCCGATATTCCGATCCATACAGGTAACCTGGGCAGCATAGACTTCCATCCGCCGCTGTTGCCAAAGCTTCTCTTCCGCGTCTTCCCAAGCAGGTACTTGAGGATGGCGTGGCGATAACTCCCAGCGGGGATCCACAACACCAAGTTCTTTCATCCGCGCATGTCGTTGCCGGCGAAGTGCATCCCAGCCCAGTTCATAGCGACCCTGATAATGGGCAATATCTTCCGGCTTAGCGTGTAAAGGCCAGTGCGCCGACGTGTAGGCGACATACAAGAAAAAGGGCTTTTCCTGATCACGCTGTTCGAGAAAACTGAGCGCCTGATCCGTAATCGCATCCGTGTAATAGTAATCCCCTTTTCCATCCCACTGATGACGCATACTTTTTCCGTTAAGCTGCAGATCAGCCGGTGCGAAGAAATCGGAAGCGCCATGAATCGTCCCGTAAAACTGGTCAAATCCCCGGTGGTGCGGGGCATTAGGTCCGTCTGGTTTTCCGGCATCCGATAAATGCCATTTCCCGGACATGAAGGTGCAATAGCCCGCTGCAGCCAACGCCTGAGGCAATGTGACGGCACTCGGATGAAGACCCCCGCTGGCCGACCCTTTATTAGGCAATGCTGTTTTCGGGTAGAGACTCGTCATTAAGCTAGCGCGTGTTGGCCAGCACATATTGTTGACATAGTAATTAGTGAATCGCAGACCGTCAGCGGCGATCGCGTCCAGTGCCGGAGTCTCTATTTCACCCCCATAGCACCCTAGGTCGGAATACCCCATATCATCGGAAATAATCAGAATAATGTTAGGACGGGAAGCTCCTAGCGCAGAGCTCGCGCAATATATTGTCACGAGCATGTACAGGCATAAACGGCTAAATTTCATCGCACTGTATTCTTTCATAATCGGAGGTTACCAGAGACGTTCTTTTTGACATGGTCAGCGCCACGGGTCAACCGGGAGTCACGGCTCTGACGCCTATAAAGACCGAGATCGTAAAAAACAGAAACTCGGTACTCACTCGAATCCATTCGTCTTTTAAAGGTCTAACCACCTGTTGATTTTAGGGCGGATTTACTCTTTCTATTTTAAGGGAAGCGAATGTGCAGATGTATCTGCACATTCAGGTTCGTCGTTTGGAGGAAAATGGCTGAGAAATCGGTTATAATTGGAGTCATACGAACATCGTTTGTAAGCCACCTTGACTGGGGAATTTTAACCATCAAATACTGCCCGCTCCTTTTACTACTCGTGGCGATCGCTTCGCCAGTTCTGGCTCAACCGCAGGACAAACTTGATCCGGCGCATGCTGCACGGATGGCCAAGAGTCTACATCTATTCAAATCCACTATACGTCAAGCGTTGACATCGCATTGCGTTAAATGTCATGGCGGTGAAAAGACAGAAGGTGAATTCAATATTACGACTCGCCAGCTCTTTTTACTGGGAGGAGCAAGCGGAGAGACGTTTACAGTGGGTAAAGCTCAGGAGAGTTACCTAGCCGATATGCTCTCTCACCGTGTCGAGCCCGCCATGCCGATGAATAGCGGTAAGCTGAGTGGCACCTTGGTCACCTCAATCCTCAAGTGGATTGATTTGGGTGCGGCTTTTGATCGTCCGCTGTTGGATACCAATGAACCGGCGGATGCCTGGACGCAGCGGCGAATCAGTCAGGAACAAAAAGACTATTGGGCATTTAAGTCTTTGCAGCAAACTCAGTTCCGCCAAGACCTTCATCCGAATCCACAAAACCCCATCGACCATTTCATTGCGGCTGGAATTGACTCCCAGCAATTACGTTTTTCACAACCGGCAAAGACCAATACACTGGTAAGGCGAATTTTTCTGGACACATTGGGAATGCCGCCCACTCACAGTCAGCTGACGGAGTTGTTGAGTCATCCGCAAGACCAAATCATCATCCGTACTATTGAACTCGTATTGGCCAGCCCGCATTATGGCGAACGCTGGGCTCGGCATTGGCTGGATGTTGCCCGCTTTGCAGAAAGCCATGGGTTTGAGCAAGACTATGACCGACCCTTTGCCTTTCATTATCGCGACTTTGTCATTAAGGCACTTAATCAGGACATGTCCTACGACCAGTTCACACGCTGGCAACTGGCTGGCGACGAGCTCGCGCCGGAAAATCCACTGGCAATGATGGCAACGGGGTTTCTCGGAGCGGGTGTCTTTCCCACTCAAATTACCGCCAACGAAGTGGAATCTTCCCGCTATGATGCGCTGGACGATATGGCCGCCACGACTGGTACGGCCATGCTCGCCCTGACCATTGGTTGTGCACGCTGCCATGATCACAAATTTGATCCGATTCCCGCAGCAGACTACTATCGATTTACGTCCACCTTTACAACCGCCGTGCGTTCCAACCAGCCCGTCGTTATGAACGCTGCAAATCTGGTAGCGCAACAAGCTCGTTTTAAAGCGGAACATCAACCCTATCTTGACGCTTTAAAGAACTACGAACAGACAAAGCTGCGATCCGCATTGGATGTATGGCTCCAGACTCCGCAAGCCAAAGAACCACCGGGTTGGTTCACGCTGAAGTTTTTCGATGTCCAGTCTGAAAAGGGATCTAACATTCAACGTCAGGCCGATCAGTCGTTTAAAGTTCAAGCCGACACCGCTCCTGCGCAGGATGTCTTCACATTTGAATTCCACAGTCATCAACGAAACCTGCAGGCATTGCGAATTGAAGCCTTTGCCGATTCGACTCTCAAAGCCGGAGGACCC
>DTSG01000547.1 GCA_012965455.1 Planctomycetaceae bacterium
GCACATTTGCTAAGATGGAATTCATCTCGGACTGAAATCCCCGCTTCCGGCGAAGGAGTAAAACGAGCTAGATCAAACCCATTTGGAATGACAATCATTTTGTTATTATCATAACCCATTCTCACATGAATAGCCCGTGCCACCTTGGAACAGCACAATATCCTTAGTGGTATCCACCGAGACAACGAGGCACAGGAACGCATGACAAGACGAGTCGAAAGCTTACTGCTGGACGTGGATAAATCACTGTTACGAATACCCCATCCCACAGCCTTAATCCCCGCCATCCGCGCTGATATACCTCCCAAAAAATCAGCATGATATTGCCATGTCTGCACAACATCAGGCCGAAAAGAACTTATCTGTCGGTAAAGTCGAACCAACGAAACCAATGGAAATGGATTGCTGCCGCGAGATAAGCCAAAGTCTTCAACAGGAATGTCTAATGCCTGAATTTTTGGCCCGATAGCTCCAAGTCCTGTAAGGGAAATAACCCCAGGCACAATTAACCGTCGGTCTATATGTTCTAACAAGCATAAGAGCATTGTCTCTGCACCGCCGACTCCTAATCCTGACGAGATAAAAAGAACTCTAGCTGGTTTTTTTATTTTAGTACTCAAAGCGAAACATGATTCACAGACCCTGAGACTGATCAGGCACGGTGAGAGAAAACAAACTGGTTACAACCCAAGCTTCCTCCACAGGTCACCAAGCGGTCTAATTGGAAGCCTTTTTCACGATAGAAATCAAAGATCTCCTCCGGTCTGGCCACTTCAAAAGGCAAACCGCCCACCCAGTCCACAAGATCATGCCATGGATGCATGCTCCTAGCCCCTTGCTCTGCATAATTGCGCCAAGTATGGAACGGTTTTGCCCGCAAAATATCAACAAGGGTTATTCGTCCCCACAGAACCACCCATGATGGATACAGAACAAGCCACCTTAACGGTGATGGCATTGCGTTGTATAAGCGCTTTACGCGTAACCAAAGCCTGCTTCGCCGGCCCTGATCATTATAAATCGAAATAAACAATCTCCCCCCGACGGCCAGTTGAGAAACATTGTTGAGGGCTTGCCACATGTCCCCAGTGTGGTGCAACACTCCCCAGGAATAAACCACATCAAACTCACTCAGGCGGTCAATATATTCCCTGTCCAATATTGAACCTTCCTCAACAACCCACTCTGAGTCATCCTGGAAGTAACGACGTTTTAACTCGGCTGTACACGCCACCGATTTCGAATCATAGTCGAAACTATGGACGCGCGCCCCCAAACGCCGAGCCGCCAAACTGAACAACCCGCTGCCCGAACCGACGTCAATAAAACGCTTGCCTCGGAGATCGTCCACTTGAAGCATACGCTTGAGAGATGTTTCGGCCATGTTGATGCGTTCGTCATTCAACACCTTTAAGAACTGCGCCCAATTGGCCCCGAAGGCAAATCGTTCACCATCTGCCACCTCATGACGCTGCTGCTTCATCTTATGACCTCTCTGAATAGTTTCTCCCACCTGGCCGCAATCTTATCGATGGAGAACCGTTGTCTAGTCTCTTTTGCCCTATCTGCAAACTGAAGACGCAGAGTCTCGTCTTGCATGAGTCGAGTGAGTGCGCCTTTCAAGGCTTTCGCATCACCTGGCGGTACCAACAAGCCATCTATCTCATGACCGATGATTTCACGCGGGCCACTATCGCAATCAAAACTCACCGAAGCCAAACCATGCGCCATCGCCTCAATCAGAGCATTGGGGAATCCCTCGTATCGTGAGCTCATCACGAAGAGATCAGCAGCCTCATACCATTGACCTATGTTTCCTACACGGCCAGGTGGGAGAAACTATTCAGAGAGGTCATAAGATGAAGCAGCAGCGTCAT
>DTSG01000548.1 GCA_012965455.1 Planctomycetaceae bacterium
AGGTAAAACACGACTTTAAAGGTGCTTTCTTACGTGGTCTCATACGAGCAATAATCCGGCGAGATATTTAATGAGCGATACGACCGTTGAACTACGAGGCGACGAACGGCCCGATCGTCGTATTCTGCTACATAGCAACGAGCATTCCAATCGCTATGACATTACTTCGCTCAAAGGAAAAGGGGGCGCTGGTCGCGTATGGATTGCCCGCGATTTAAGATTAAACCGCGACGTTGCTTTAAAAGAGTTGATATCTTCGCAACCTGACAGCGCGCAGGCTCGTTTTTTACGAGAAGCTCGAATCACGAGCCAGTTAGAACATCCGAGTATTGTTCCAGTGTACGAATTGGATTTGCATCAAGATGATGGTACTCCGTATTACACGATGCGATTAATCAACGGCGATACATTACGCGAAGTTATTTCCCGACATCACTCTGAGCCGATCAACGAGGTTAGTCTGGCAAGACTTGTTCAACACTTTATCGATGTATGTCATGCGATCGCGTATGCGCATAGCCGCAACATAATCCATCGAGATTTGAAACCTAGTAATGTGGTGGTAGGCGAATTTGGCGAAACCGTAGTGCTCGATTGGGGACTCGCAAAAGATCTTGGCGAAGCACAAGACGAAGAGGATGTCTCAGACGAGCTGTTTGCCAATGAATTAACGGAGGTCGCAGGTCGTACTAGTGCCCAGACGGTTGTGGGTAATAGTATTGGCACGCCGGCGTTCATGTCACCAGAACAAGCACGAGGTGATTTAGACAAGATTGATCAACGCAGTGACGTCTATGGGTTGGGCGGGATTTTGTACGAGTTGTTAACTAACGAGCCACCCTTTCAAGGTGACAAGGCATCTACGGTAATCGACCAGGTGATCCAAGGGAAACTCCGGGACCCGCTGGTGGTTAATCCACATGCTTCTGAACGACTTGCTGCAATCTGCATGAAGTGCATGCAAAAAACCCCAGCGGATCGATATGCTAGCGTCGACCAGATAATTACGGATTTGCACTGTTATTTAGCGGATGAACCGGTGAGTGTCTATCGAGACAAATGGCACGAACGCACGTCTCGCTGGGTCCGTCGACGAAAAGTATCTACCGCTGTGGTGATTGTTACGTTGCTGACGAGCATCATCGGCCTAAGCATTTCAAATATCATTATTTCCGGCGAGCAACAACTCACCGAACAAGCTCGTGATCGGGCTGACACAGCTGCTGAGACAGCAGACTACGAACGTCGCTCCGCACTCACTCAATATCGACACGCCCATGCGGCTGTTGCACAGTATTTGACGGAAGTCCGCGAGCTGCAGATCATGAAAGATCCTAACCAACGAGCGTTGCAAGAAAAATTGTTGAATTCGGCTCTACAATACTACGAGACATTCTTATCGCAGGAAACAAATAGCACGGTGATTATGGCTCAATTGGCCGACGCCAGCATTGAAGTTGGCAACGTAAATTTAACGCTAGGACGATTGGAGCAAGCGGAAACAATTCTCATACGTGGGCGGGCATTATTTCGTTCCTTGGTCGCACGCGATCCGGGCAATGTTGATTATCGAATTGGGCTGGCAACGATCTCTTTGCAACGAGGTTTTGTCGAAGCCCGCAGCGGAAACCATCGCGGAGCGATCTGGTACTATTCGCAGGCCATCGAGATTGTCGAGGAGACAACAAAACGTCATTTGGATAGTGTGGCTAACCAAGTACTGTTAGTGACCTTGCTGAACGAAAGGGCGATGCGGAAATTTGACCGAGCAGAGCGAGAGCCAGCGATTCGTGACTTGGATCAGGCATTTGCGGTTGTCCAAAAACTTCCAAAAGCGCACCCTCAGCAAGAGGATGTCATGGTGGCTGCTGCAATT
>DTSG01000549.1 GCA_012965455.1 Planctomycetaceae bacterium
CCTTGGGGTCGGGAAATTCTGTTGTTCGCCAATAAGCCGCATCACAATGTCTTTGACTTCGATCAGAAGATATACGGCACCTATTGGTTTGACTTTTCAAAGAAATCGATTCAGCCATTTAGCGGCGACCCTGCTGCTCAAGAACAAGTCTATTCACGCATTGAATTCCTCCAAGGTGATGATGGCACGCTGTATTATCGCTATTGGAATCGACGCACCAATAAACTAGTTTCCGTCGGTAGCCTCCTCGAGGACGGTGGCGTCAATGCTGCTGTTGATGGTTTTCAAATGCCACAGTTCAAATCGCCGTTGCGGTTTTACGTAAATGATTTCGAGTCGAGCGATAAACCCCGAGTGACAAGCGAGGCTTTACCGTTTAACAGGGACTTGCAAATCGTGCAGCGGCGGGTGATGGCCTTAGTACGAGTCACCTTTGGAACGACGACTGAAGAACATTGGATAAGAGCATTTGTCGGAGCACCGGGAGAGCGACGCGCCGAGGACCAAGAAATTCGTGTTCACGATGAACCAAGCGGACAAACCCTGGTGGTCTCCATGCCAACGCAAGCCCTCGATATCGGATTCCGTATTCGTTTGAAAGACTTTGAACGTAAACTTGACCCGGGTACACGGCAAGCTTCACATTTTTCCAGTTGGGTTGATTTCGTCGACTTAAATAACACTCGAGAGATCTGGGGAGTTGGCATCGGCGAATCAACGGCACGCCCCGTAGAGGTGCCCGCGCGAACGGCAAGCGGCCAACTACGGGACGCTAACAATGCTCACAGCGTTTCCGGTTTCGCAATGGTGCCAGCAAAACATGGGGCTGATGTTTACTGGATAGATTCGCAGCAACGCGAAATCAACATAACACAACTCGATTCCGGTGCAACAAAACCGCTCTTAAACAGTCAAATATTGCAGCAACGCAATCAAGGCCAAAGTAGTAGCGCGGGGCTCAATCAACCACACAGCTTAGCGTTTGATGCAAAACAGAATCGCATCTATTGGATCGATAACATTGGCGGCAGCACGATGATCCAATCGATGAGCATATTTGATGACGAACCTCCTCAACGAATCGCCTTTTCGGCCGGTGTTATTAGCAGCATCGCTCTTGACCCGTTGCATAACACAATCTACTGGATTGATTCACTCAACAACCAGATCATGCGCGGCCCGCTCGACGGGAACACACTTCCCACCGTTGTCGTTACCAACATTCCTAAACCAAACGGTCTGGCCATTGCGCAACAATCTGGCACGTTATATTGGGGCCAAACAGATTTTACCGCCAACGGAACTTCGACCGTCGGCACCATCGTTTCTCGCGGTATTGATTCGATTCGGCCACCCAAAGTCATTGTCAGACTTGACGTCGACAATTACTGTGTTTCGCTGACGCTCGACCCACAACACGACACCTTGTATTTTATCGAAGCCCCCCAACCGACCAAAGAATATATTGGTCAACATAGTGCTGAATTACATTCGACCCACTTCTTGAAATCAATAAGTACCACGGGTGGCGATGTACAGGTTTTCGACGTTCCCGATCTCGATTTGGCCGATCACCTACATGTCTTTCGAGAATCCGTTTATTGGGATCAATCTGCTTCTTTTGGACATGACGTATTCATCACCATGAACGCCCCTGTCCAATTCGATAGCCCTACTAATGGACACAGCTACCGCTTGTTCCAAGAAAGTTTTAGTGGGCCTTGGAAGCCCGGCGAAGCGGAATATGAACGAGTCATTCCTGCCGATTCACTGCAGACCGATTTATATTTATCTGTACTTACGGTAAATCGGGATCCTGGCCGAGCTATTCGTAATTTTGGCTGCTTAATTGTTTGCCTTGGCATCTCAATTATGTTCTATATGAAAGCGTATTTCTTTAAATCCCCATCTTCCAAGCAGTCTTCCGACAAAATTTTCAAACCCACCGACGCAACGGAGAAATCAACGTCCACCAAGGCAACGTAAGGCATTAAGTAAAAACACCTTTCACGCGACAATTGTAAATTCATTGCAGTCGAAATAAATATTTAAAATGGCGATACAAAACATGGTTACCCTAAAGAAAACTCGGTTGTGGATAGCGCTACTAACGCTGCTTGTGACAAGCGTGGCATCCATTATTCCGCTAACGACTGTGTCTGCTCAAGACATTCAGCTCCATGATTTCCGGTACATACCAGTATTTCACAAAGGGCGTATTAAACCGTTGGACTCCTATGCCAATGAAATTCTTGAAGTTATTGCCAACACGACTCGTGGATCAATCACGCTCGATATGGCGGACTATTTCTCGCCTAGCGAATTGGCATCTGACAAATTGCAGGATGTCAGAATCCTCTTTCCAGAAACAGGTGAACATGAATTTAAACGCAAGTGGTCTGCCACGGAACTAGTTCTAAGTTGGCTAGTCGAACCTGAAAAATGGGAACATGTGCCATTTATCTATGCCACCCTTGAAGAGGTTCGTAACAAACTCGATGTAGAAATCGAAAATGGCGTCCGCAAATACGTTTCGCCCGCTCAAATCAAAAATTCATCATCGTTACAAGCTTGGCTAACTGAATCTGCCGAACAACAACGCTCTGGAACGGATCCGGACGACGAGTTTTTCAAACACATCGAAACAGTACTGGGACGACTCGACCTCTTTCGCAGTGTTTCACTACAAGCGGATGATCCGTTAACCGGTAACATCCGCATCGCTGATATTGGTGATCGCAAACACTTTTGCTCGTCCGTACAAAAAATTGTTCGCTTACTCGACACCCCCGGTGAACGTGGTTCACTCTCAGAACGATTACGGAACCTCGCCAATGTATTCGGTCAAGCCGCGGCTAGTCCCGCTGGTCCGCTCGCAACTGGTCAACGTTTGGCCGCTTCTATCAATAATTCAATTACCTATGCCTACCACCTACAACTAAAATCAGCTGTCATTCTTGGATTTGAAGTTCCAACGGATGAAGGCAGCCAGGCAGTCGTCGCAGCCGATGAAATGACAACGGAGAAGATTGCGGAGATTGTTTTCTTGTTTCGCGCTAACATCCAAACGATGCAACAGAGCTTCCGACTAGTCCAAGACGAATTCTCTAAATCGCCTCAAGGCTTAAATGCAACACAACTCAAAGACTTTCAATCGATGTTTCGTGAGATGCAGTCGCAGTCACTGAAGTTAAATGTACTGTGCCTCGAATTGCAATCGACGCTCTATGCAGGACGAGAAGCGGTGTTGGTAATCCCCACATCCAATCCGTATGCCGTCGCTAAGAACCGTGATGAAGGAACAATCATCCAGCCTTGGATTAGCTTGCAAGCTGTTTTGCACGGTCGAGGAGCAGACACACAACAATCCGTTGGCGGGATTCTGACAGGGCTTTCATCGCACCAAGAAATCCTTCAAGTCCGCCGCGATTGGGATAAAGTGGTGAGTACTTATCGCGACCGAGCCAATAGTAATCGGGTATCCGATTTCTCCACAGCTCAAACGGCCCTATTGAAATCCTTGAACAAGTTAGGAGTGCGGGCAACAAGTGCGCGCGACAAAACGGTCCGATCAAATCTGCAAGCCTCACAACAAGACCCCGACATGTTGTCTTATACCGCTTACCCCACCGAGGAGGCAGCGGAAAGAATAACTGCGGAGATCAAGTACAACGACAGCAAACCTTTTCAATACACGGCCATTTTCAATCTGCTGGCGTTGATTGGATTCGTACTCTCGTTTGGCAAAGAATCCACCAAAAAACTCGGTCTGTATTTTGGGGTTACATTCTTGTTTATTGGCCTTGGTTGGACCATCTATGGGTTCTACTTGCGGATTGCCATTACGAACTGGGCTCCCGTTACCAACATGTACGAAACGATCGTGTTCGTGCCGTTTATTATTTCGCTACTAGCCACGTGGTTCTTGATGCAACCGGTCATTAGCCAGGCCCTCAAGGATGCGTGGCGTTCAACGGCTGCACCGTTTTTGAAAAATATCCGGTTCTTCAACGAAGCGCGTGAACTTACCAAAAGCCAATCCGATCGCATGGCTGAAAACACATGGAAGAAACTGGGGTATCTCAACACCGCGTTTCGTATCGCATTAATACTGTGGCTATTTTACTTCCTAACACAAACCACCTACGGCGACGGTGGGACGAGTTATTTTACGTTGCTGCCAGACGATTGGACTTCATTGAACAAGGTCGGAGTATGGGCTATTGGCACTTTTGTTCTCCTCTTGATCTTATGGATCATCCCACGATTCCTGCTAGCAACTGCCAGCAGTCCATTTTTTATCGTCAGCGACTTCCTGCAGCGTCGTGGTAATGCGGCAGCCTCTCAGACAGTGTTTAAGGAAATGCATAAACGCCGGTTCTTTGGTATCGGCGGGACAGTCATGGCCGGTGTTGGTGGGCTCGTATTGTTACTCGGAAACAGTTTACCAGCAGATGCTCAAATTATTAGCGATAACTTTTCACCGCTGCAACCTGTACTACGTTCGAACTTCTGGCTAACGATTCATGTGCTGACGATCGTTGCCAGTTACGGAGCAGGGGGGTTGGCATTGGGCCTCGGCAATATCGCCTTGTGTTATTACATCTTTGGCAAATACCGCCCACCGGCAGCAGCCGACGTGCCCGCTGAAATTCTTGCGAGTGAAAAGTCTGGTGAGACCAGTTCAACCATTCGACCGCCAGAACAATGCGCTGCCCTCGCCGGCTACTGTTATCGGTGTATTCAAGTCGCCGTGCTGTTATTAGCGACCGGGACGATCCTCGGCGGACTGTGGGCTGATGTGTCTTGGGGACGCTTCTGGGGTTGGGATCCTAAGGAAGTCTGGGCTCTAATTTCGCTGCTCATTTACTTGGCATTCTTGCATGCTCGTCAGGCAGGTTGGCTCAACAACTTTGGCATGGTCGCTGCTACTATTTTCGGATTTACCATGATCATGATGAGCTGGGTTGGCGTTAACTTTGGATTACCTATGCTCTCGGATACCGGCTCAGTCGGATTGCACTCCTACGGAGCCGGCAACAACGCCGCGAGTGCAATCGGTGGCGTCGTATTAGTCGTCACCTTGAACTGGGCATTTATGTTCGTCGCTTGGGTACGCTACAAAGCAGGCATTGTCGCTTCCTAACCAATCAACGAGCCGCGTTATCTAGTAAGATCCTTAGCGTGCCAACACTTCATGTAACACCGATGCGTGCAGGACTTGGGGATTTTCGGCAAGGATAATCCCATTTGCATGCCGGAGCATGGCGCCCGCCTGCTCACCCTCTGGTTCGCCCCGTAATGACAAACTGGACTGGTTCCAACTGAATGCACAGTACATCGATTGAAAAGGGATCTGAGGCTGTTGAAGGTCACCGAGCCAACGTAGCTTTAGTTGTCGAGCGGCCGTTGGTAGCCATGCGCGTGACACTTGCCCATTGTGACCCTGCAGAGTGCCTTGGAGTTGCAGCCAGCGATCATTTTGAAATATAGCACGGGATATCTGAACGGTTACGCGACCGCTCAATGGTGACTCCTGCAAACCACCTAACAGCGATTGTAATTCAACATTGTGCAGCGTTCCTTGCAAATCAAATTGCATAAACTGCTGCGCACCAACAACTGTGTCTAAAGCAAGCGCCCCCACGAACGTTGCCGATTCACCAAAACTAAATTCATTGAGCAACAATTCACCTAGCAGTTTGGCTGAAACAGGATGCCCATTAGTTTCTAATAGGATCTTTGTATTGACGGGAAACTCATGAAACCGTTTCATTTCAATCGCGATTGGCTTCGTTAAGTCGTTGCCAAAATTAAGCAATGCACTAGAAGATTGGCTGCCGGGGATAATCTGAGCAACAAAATTTACGATGGGTGGTTCCGACTGTTTCGCAAATGTTAGCGATTGGATCTTGACCGTCGTGTTTTCCCCCTCACTAATAGGCAGGACATGGCCGTTCCACCACTGCAGCCAATTGTGGAGATTCTGATATTGCGTTTGTGCGAAATGTAGATTCAGTTCCCATTGGTCGTGTGCACGAGTTATTCGCAGGTGATCGCACTGCAATATATTGCGCCCTGTTTCACGGTCATTCAGCAACACGTCTTCTAACACATAGCAACCCGGACTGATGAAATAAACTCGCCCTATCTCTACCTTACTCGCGGTCGCTATTTCCAACGAATCTGTCCACCATGACACCAGCAGTTGTTGGCCCGCGTCGCTATGACGCAACAACATCGTTCCGCCGATCAGCAGTGTAGGAACGAACACACAACTACAGAACAGGAGTCGATTCAACCAACGCTGGGTTCGATGCTTCATCCGTGAAACAGTCCAAATCAAAAAGACAAATCTTGTTGAGGTAAGATACCAGATTTTAACTCAACAACTCAATTGCAATCCAATTCGTGGTCATTCGCTGTCCTCAAATAATCGGCGAACAAAGTATCAACAATCAATTGGGAAGCATGATACAGCACAATGGGAATGACCAAAAAGTCTAGGTCCAAGCAAATCAATAAGCCAATCATCAACGTTTTCTGACTGCCAGCGAATCCGACAGCCACAGCATCTTCTCGCGAGAGTTTAAGCCACCCGCCGCTTGCGATACCCAACCAAAAGACAACGATATGCACGAACAATACCACGGCCAAAGCGATCCCAATTAAGGTAATTCCATGTCCTGCATTTTCTCCCACCATATCAGGCCCAACTTTTATTGCACCCAAAAACACCATCGCCAAAATACCGCATTGTGCTGCGATTCCCAATTTTGATTTATTTTCTGTGGCCCAATTTGCCCACCTGCGATGCGTCCGAGTCAGCTGTGCCAGCACCATGGGCAATACAACAAGTAGCCCCAGTTTTAACACCATCTCGCTAAAAGGTGTTTTCAACTCAACATTTGTGCCAAAGAACAATAGTAACCATAGTGGCGCAATCACAAAACAAAGTAGGTTGGTGATCAGGGTAACCATGATAGCGATACTTTCGTTGCCTCCCGCTCTCCGAGTCCAAACCGCAGCGGATACTAAGGTGCAGGGAGTTACGGCAATCACCAGCAATCCATCTCTCAACCCCTCAAACTCAGGATTCCCAATCAAACATGTCACCGCCCACAAGATCAGTGGCAGCACGCCATAGTTCATGACGACGGCCAGCAGCGTCCCACGGGGGCGGCGAATACCTGAGCTGAGAGCTTTTAGACTCAACGACACAGCCATCAAAAACAAAACGGTAAACACGACGGCATTTCGAAACGGTTCATGGTCAGCCCAAGTTGCGCATTCTTCATGGACTATTAATCCCAGTGCAAACACCACAACCAAAGACAACAAAAACCATCGCTTAGCTAAAAACTCTTTCAATGAACTGCTACTTCCTCTTTCCAATCTTAACGTCAAACCAACAAACGCCTACTGTTTCACCTGCTCGCCTACTTTAAACGACCTATCCGGTTTTTACTACGCTAGTTAAACTGTATGGAAAGCTGCAAGTGCATTAATCGTATTGCACTTATGATCGCCCTTATTGATTCACTCAATACGCCCTAGAAAAGAATAGAATAGCATGTTGCGTTACTGGACAGCCGGAGAATCTCACGGCAAGACATTATTAGCAGTCGTCGATGGGTTTCCGGCTGGAATTGAAATCGATACCGATTCAATCGATTACGATTTACGGATGCGGCAAGGTGGCTATGGACGCGGTGGGCGACAAAAAATTGAAACCGACAAGGTCGAGTTACTTACGGGTGTCTGGAAGAATGTTTCCATGGGGAGCCCCGTTACGCTACAAGTCATCAATCGTGACTACAAGCTTGAGAAACTCAAAGAACTTGAACGACCCCGTCCGGGCCATGGCGATTTAACAGGAGCCGTAAAGTTTCTGGGGTCCATTCGAAATGTACTAGAACGGTCCAGTGCACGAGAAACGGCCGTTCGCGTGGCTGCCGGAGCACTCGCCAAGCAAATCTTAGCGGAGTTTCAAATCGAATGTATTGGGTTTGTTGATGAGCTCGGCGGACACCAGATCCACAGACAAGCTGGTGATATTCAACAGTGGCGAACACTGCGCGAACAAAGCGAAGTATATTCGTTGAACCCCGAGCAAGACCCTGAAATCAAACAGTTGATCGACCAAGCCGAAGAGCAGGGCGATACGCTGGGCGGAATACTCGAAGTGCACATTTCAGGATTACCTTTTGGACTCGGCACGCATGCACAATGGGATCGCAAACTAGATGGCCGCATCGCCCAAGCGGTGATGGCCGTGCAGGCCATCAAAGGCGTAGAAATCGGACTCGGATTTGAAGCCGCTCGTCGTCCCGGTTCTCAGGTCCACGACCCAATTACTTACGATGCTGATAAAAAAGATACTCCTAGCCTCGGCTTCGAGCGACCCACTAATAATGCGGGTGGCCTTGAAGCGGGGATGACAAATGGTCAAAGCTTGGTAGTGCGAGCGGCAAAGAAACCGATCAGTACGTTGCGGCAGCCACTGGAGAGCATCAACCTAGACACTAAGCAAGCTGATACGGCGAGCTACGAACGGTCCGATGTGTGTGCCGTTTCAGCTGCAGCGATTATCATCGAAAACGTCGTGGCCTTTGAAGTCGCTGTGGCCTTCTGTGAAAAGTTTGGCAATGACAGTATTAGCGAAATGAAAGCTCGCTACGACCTGTTTCAACAAATGGCCCAACAACGCTAGCCGTTGACTCGTCGAGCAGTGACGATTCTTGGATGACCGGCGAGATCCGATATTGTCGAAATCTCGTCAAACCCATTTTCAGCAACCAGCATTTTCAGCTGCTCCATCAACATTGGGCTGGTTTCCAGTACAAGCCAACCTCCGGCGTTGAGTTGTGCTGCGGCCTGAGGCATCAGTCGTTGATAACATTCCATTCCAGTCGGCCCGGATTCTAATGCCAATTGCGGCTCATACTCACGCACATTTCGACTTAACGTCTCGTATTCTTCGCTGCTAACATAAGGTGGATTGCTGGCGACAATGTCAAACTTGTTGTCACTCGGCCCCGCCAACAAATCCTGCTCGGCAAATTCAATCCGATCATTAACTTCATGGCGGGTTGCGTTTTTCCGAGCGATTTCTAATGCGGCAGTGGAGAGATCCACGGCAGTCACTTGAATTTGTGGCAATTCCGTGGCCAATGTAATAGCAATTGCTCCGCTGCCAGTACCAACGTCGACAACATGACATGGCATTGATTGCCCGTTGGAATCGGAGTTGAAATGTTCCTTCACAATATCAAGTACAGCGATAACAACGAATTCCGTTTCCGGTCTGGGAATCAATACATGCTCTGATACATCAAATCGAAGCGAGTAAAACTCCTTGAAGCCAACAAGGTAGGCAACGGGGCATCCACTGGCTCGTTGTTTTACCAATTCTCGAAATTGTAAACGGTCGGCTTCGCTAACAATTTCATCGAAGCGGGTGTACAGCATGATGCGTTCACAATTCATGCTATGGGCGAGCAGTATTTCCGCATCGAGCCGTGGCGATTCCGAGTCGTTTTTATCGAGGTAGTCTTTGGTCCAATCTAGCAAGGCCAGCACGGTCCATTGTGTTTCTTGGCCCACCTGATTTGCCTGACTTCCTTGATCAGTCATCTAGGGCACCCATAGATTCTCGTAGTTGGTTGCGATCATGATCAATCAACAAGTCGGTCAACATTTGCAGATTACCCGCCAAAATCTGATCGAGCTTATAAAGCGTGGCATTGATACGATGATCCGTCACGCGATTTTCAGCAAAGTTATAGGTACGAATACGTTGACTGCGATCCCCTGAACCGATGAGTGACTGCCGCTCGCTCGCTCGCTTTTCATGCTCTTGTTGACGAAATAATTCGTAGACTCGTGCCTGCAGAATTCTCAACGCCTTGGCCAAGTTCTTGTGCTGACTTGTTTCGTCCTGCATCGAGACGACGATGCCTGTTTCGAAGTGAGTCAACCTCACGGCTGATGCGGTTTTATTAACATGTTGCCCACCCGGACCACTCGCATGAAAAATATCTTTTCGGTAGTCATCCGACTTAATATCGATTTCCAATTCTTCCGGTTCAGGCAACACGGCGACGGTCGCGGCGGAGGTATGGATCCGGCCTTTGGTTTCGGTATCGGGAACACGTTGTACGCGGTGTCCGCCACTTTCATACGCGAGTTCCCGAAAAGCACCTTCACCGTCAAAGGACAGCATGATTTCTTTGAAGCCGCCGAGTTCCGTCGGACTGGCTTCAATTACCTCAACTTTCCAACGTTTATTTTCACTGTGTTTCATATACATTTCATATAAATCACGTGCGAACAGCGCTGCCTCATCGCCACCTGTTCCGGCACGAATTTCCATCACGCAACGATTGCGTGATGCGTCGTCGCCACCGACTGTAATTTCTAGTAAATCGTTCCAAGCGACTTCTCGTCGCTCTTTGATTTCTGGTAACTCAATTGATGCTAATTCTTTTTCATCTGGGTCATCACTCCCGGCCATTTCGTTGAGTTCGGCAATCTCATCGAGCATCAGTTTGAACGAGCGATAAAGTGTCGCTAGTTTTGCCAAGCGACCATGCTCGCGGGCGACAGCCGCCAACTTGCTCGAATTAGTGAGTACCTCTGGGTCAGTCATCATTTGCTCTAACTCTTCATATCGAGCGAGCTTCTCGTCAAGCATTTCACGCAAAGCACAGTTTCCTTGTTTTAGAGGAGCAATTATGCCCTCCGTCTTAATGTCTATTCAAAACATCTACTTCAAAGCGTAAATGACAAACGCAGTAACCGGCAAGACCGATCACTGCGAGATGCGACAGTCCGGTGACAAGAGCCGCTGCTCGATCACTTAGGACTGATTTTAGATTTGGGAAGCTATTTCTTCTTCTTGCCTTTTTTGGGAGTTTGCAAACTGGCATAAGTTCCGGCAGCAAATTTATTTTGGAATTTCTCGATGCGACCAGCTGCGTCTATAAACTTCAGTTTGCCCGTGTAAAATGGATGGCAGCTAGAACAAATGTCGATTTTCAACTCGCTCCGCGTACTGCGAGTGGTAAAGCTATTACCACACCCGCATTTGACTGCAGTTTCAATGTAATCGGGATGTATGCCGTCTTTCATAATACTTCAAACCTTCGTTTTTGTTTTACTCAATGTGAAACAACTAAATATAAACACCTATGCAGATATCGACAAGAACCAAACAGGGGCTGTAGCTCTTAATTTTGAACCTATCTGAGAATTATCGCAAGTCGCCCAGTTTTCATATTCGTGTAAATTCGTGTAAATTTGTGGTTGAAATTATCCACCACTGCAAAACCTAACCAAACTCACATAGTCGAATCCGCAACATAGGACTCCGCCACTTGTGAATACACGTCCAAGCTAGCTTGTAATGCGGAAGCGACCTCTTGCATCAACGGATCATCTTCATTGCGAGGAGCCTTTTCAGCCGGTACTTCGATCGCATCCAACACGTCCAATACCAATTTATACCGGCGGGGAATGGTCACCTTGTCCAATAAATCTTCCTCTAATCGCTCCAGCATTTCCAAAATACGTTCGCGGGGCAAATGCCCATCAGCCGGTACGATATAGTCGACTGGGTAATAGCTAAGCTGCTGCACCGTATTGATATCAAACAAATCTTGACGACGTTCCTTTGCTTCTTCTTCATCAAGAAGTCCATTGGCCAAATCAGGAACCATCAACGGCCGCAGAGCTTTTGCCCGCGCAACGAAATCCCCCTGCTGCACCTCGCCTTTCCATTTTTGCTCCTGCGTTTCAAGAATACTTTGGGCAAGCTTCATGATGCGGTCATAATATTCACCCGCTTGCACATGTCCCAGATATGATTTTTCTCGTTGTGCAAGCAAACCACTCGCCACATAGCGAATCCGTTCAAGCAGTGGCAAATCTGCCTTTACGGGCACATCCAGATGAGACTCAAGTAAAGTCAAAGAATACTCGGTAGCTTCTTCGAAATCGCCAATAAACTGATAACGAAATACAATCGGATGGATGACGACCTTTAAATTAGCATCTCGTTTTTTACGCCGTCGAGCTGCGGTTCGTGCAATAAAACCAGTGCCCCCTAAGAACGGGTACAAATAATCATTGCTGCGTGAAACCGAGCCTTCAGGAAAAATCACTAAAGGTCGTTCCGCCTTGGCCAGCACATTAATCGCAAAATCTAGCGCCGTGCGATCCACGCCTTCTCGGTTAATACTAAAACCACCCAATTGTGGAATCGCCCACCGCATGAACCAATCCTGGTTAAACAGATGCCAACTCGCCATGCTGTAGAAATAGCAATCAACCGCTTTGGCAACTTCGCCAATCGCCATTGGATCCGCATTGCGACAGTGATTCCCTACTAACACAATTCCATGTCCCGCTCGAATCGAATCGACAATCTTCTCCGCGTTGATCACTTCAAACTCAATAATACCTTCGGCGCGGCGCAACCAATAACGAAACAAGCTAAATTTGCACGTTAGCCAGATGACTAATTTACCTTTAGCAGGTGGCACAAATCGATACGGTTTTTCAATTATGAGATCCTGCATTTATTATCCTGTCGCCTTGTCATTCGTGGAGCGGTAACCCTGCGGATGTGATTGATGCCAATTCCAAGCCGTCGACATAATCTCCTCAATACTGGAATGCTGTGGCTGCCACCCCAGCGTATCGCGAGCTAATTGATTATCCGCAATTAATAATGGCGGATCACCGGGGCGCCGAGCGACCACCGCCGTTGGAATTTCTTGTCCGGTCACTGCTCGAGCTGCCTCGATAATCTCCATTACCGAATGTCCCGTGCCAGATCCCAGATTAACTTGAATAGACTGCCTCTCCTGTATTCGATCCAACGCCCGCAAATGAGCGTCTGCAAGGTCCAATACATGAACATAGTCACGCACGCACGTACCGTCTGGCGTCGCATAATCATCGCCGAATACGGAAATGTCTGCACGTTGCCCCAAAGCGACTTGTAAAACGATGGGAATTAAGTGCGTTTCTGGGTCATGATCTTCACCGATATCACCCGCAGGGTCAGCCCCAGCTGCGTTAAAGTACCGCAGCGCTGCAAACCCCAATCCGTGTTTCACATGCGCTTGTTGTAGTAATTGCTCAACATCTAATTTGGTTTGACCATAGGGACTGATCGGTCGAGTAGGGCAAGACTCTGTAATCGGTATGCTTTCTGGTTCACCGTAAATCGCGGTGGTGCTAGAAAACACAAACTTTTGGACGTACTCTTTGGTCGCTGCTTCGATTAAGCACCGCGTACCCTCAACGTTATTGTGTTGATACAACTCGGGGTTTTCAACAGATTCTCCGACTAGTGCAAACGCAGCGAAATGAACGATGGCTTCGATCTGGTACTTCTGCATTGTGCCACGCAACAACGATACGTCGTGCAAGTCGCCGAGAATAAATGGATGGTTAGGTAGCGCACGCTCGACAGCTTGTCGATGCCCGCGGCTCAAATTGTCATACGCAACAATTTGGTGTCCATGTACGGCTAAGTAACGACAAGTATGACTGCCGATGTAGCCTGCTGCTCCTGTCACTAATATATTCATCTGCACACTCGACTTCACGAAAACAACCGATATATCACTCTACTATCTTCGCCCTGTGAGGTTAAGCAACTTACGTCTTGCCACAAATCAGCCGCGTCTTCGTCAAAAAACTTTTTGCTGACCGTTATAACCGGCATAACCAATTGGTGCGCCAAGCGTTGTTTACTCTGATAAAATGCACAGTGTAGATTCTTCCGTAGCATAGTCGAATTCTATTGTGGGTGGTCATTATTTCTTTTCTGTATATCTCTTTTCAAAGACAACAAAAACATGCGTTTGCTACGCAACCGAATAAAACGAAACGCTTCAAAAACGCAGTCGCCCGTCATCGGCAATACTGTCGCCGCTTTTGTTCACTATCTGCGCAATGAATGTCATTTAGCTGAAAACAGCATTGCTGCCTATCGCCGTGATATCACTCGATTTAATCACTGGCTAGGAAAACGCAAGATCGCCAAGCTATCCATCACCAAATTATCCGACTTCATCTCGACACTAAAAAAACACAACCTCGCACCAAGCAGCATCGCTCGCAATATCGTGTCGCTGCGAGTTTTTTTTCGATTCCTCCAGCTTGAAGGAATTCTCTCGGAAAACAAAGCTGAGCTCTTAGGCAGCCAAAAATTATGGCAACGCATTCCGGAAATTTTAACCCCTGGCAGTGTCCAGCGCCTGCTCAATGCTCCTAACCATCGTGATAGTTATCCACTACGAGACCGCGCGCTGCTGGAACTTCTATACGCCACCGGATGTCGAGCATCAGAAGTTTCGCATCTGACCGTCGCCAACACGCATTTGGATGAAGCCTATTGCAAATATCATGGCAAGGGTGGAAAGCAACGGTTGGTACCATTAGCAAAACAAGCGGTTCAATCGATCTCAAATTATCTTGAACATGAACGTCCCACGCTCGTCGACGAACAATCGCTTTCTAATTCGCTGCTGCTCAGTCGCACTGGTAAGCCGTTGCGGCGTGAGGCAATTTGGGAACTGGTCAAAAAATATGCCGCTCGCATCGGCGCGCCCAATTCCATCAGCCCACATTCACTGCGACATAGCTTTGCCACACATATGCTCGCTGGAGGCGCTGACCTGCGTCAACTACAAGAACTTCTTGGGCACGCAAGCATTGCGACCACTCAAATCTATACACACGTGGACCAGTCCCACTTGCAAAAAGTGCACAAAGAATTCCACCCACGGGCTTAGCGAAAACAAAACACTAGCAGAACCGCGCACGATTCTATTCGTTTGGTGACTCAGGCGTATTGAATCGAATCTTCTCGATTAATCGCACAACATTGCCATGCGCGTCTTTTGTGCCCGACACTGCGGTGATTGCACCAATCACCCACTCATAATGCAAGTCATAATCAAAACCGACTTCGATTTCAGCAGTGTCGCGACTCGGACCTCCATCGGTACCAATCAACTCTTGAATACGTGAATTCAAATGCTGTACCGTCGGCAAGCTCTCTTCATTTAAGCGTATACCAGCCAGAGTGCCATCTTCATTGGCAGACAGGTATAGCTTCATCGGCGGAAACTCCATTTGATCAGGTGGCGCAGCTTGTGGTGCTGCCGCCGGCATGCGGATATTGAAGTCACCCTCCATCGCGACAATCTTGAACGTCATAATGAAAAACACAAGCAGTTGAAACACGATGTCAATCATCGGAGTCATCTGCAGTTCGATTTTTTCACCTTCGCCATCAGTATTACGTATCTTCATTGTTGTCTCAATTAGCCCCCTAATGGCGTTATGTATTTGGGAGCGCTATTTATATTTTCTTCGGCACGCAAGGCAAAATTCTCAAAACCTGCCTCTTGGCAAATCTGAATCAACTCCTGCACCATTCCCCCTTTGGCAGCCTTGTGCGCACGAATAACTATCGTCGTTTGCTTGGGATTGTCCGTCGTTTGTACGTCAATGCGATAATATTCAACGTCCAGATAATGGCGTAGACCGAGATAATTCACCTCGGTATGGTTCATGACGGCCGTACCGTCTTGACCAAGATGAATGATCACCAGATTCTCCAATTGCGAATCTGGTGGCTTAGCCAGCGCACTATCCGGTAATTGAACCATGTCATTAGTTTCGCTCTGGGTGAAATTAATCAGCACCATAAAGAAAGCGATTAACTGAAACGTCATGTCAATCATCGGCGTCAAATCGCCTTCGAGGATTTCGGATTTTCGTTTTTTAATTCGCATCGGTTTCTATTTCTTGCCTACACCTTCAAATCGCCCCATCAATCCCTCACTGAGAATGCCTACTTCTAGCATCAGTCGTGCTACTCGGTTTTTGAGAATGTTATAAACAGCAATAGCTGGAATGGCGATCGCCAACCCTAGGAGAGTTGTAAACAAAGCAGTTGAGATACCACCGGCAAGCTCGGAAGCTTCCGGTGTCGACCCACCCGTTGCGATAACCTGAAACGCCGAGATCATCCCGTGAACCGTTCCAAACAATCCAACCATCGGTGAAATCGTTCCGATCAAAGCCATATAACTCAATCGATGTTCAAGCTTCATATTCTCTTCTTCACCAATCTCCTGCATCGCTTCGATAGCCTGAGGATACCCAGCTGACAGCTTCGCTAAACCAGCTGACAAAACAGAACCTAGTACAGATTCGTGCTCCTTGGCTAATTCGTAAGCGTCTTGATATTGCTTATTGTCGAGCATCTCTTCAAAGTCTTCGACTAGATGCACTGGGCAAACTTTACTGCGAGCACTGGTGATCAAGTTCATGACAAACAGGGCTACGAGTGTAAAAGAAAGTCCGAGAAAAATTAGCATATAGCTGACACCAAGTGCTTCAAACACCCAAGCCAGATAAGACGTTTCTCCCGCTGCGGCATCTGCGGCCGCCGCCTCGTTTTCCTCATTGTCCGGAGCCGGTTCCGCAGCGTCCTCTTCAGGCACGTTTTCCTCAGGCAGCTCATCTTGCGCAACCGCCACTGATGTCATGTTAAGGCTGAGCGAATCGCCCAAACCGACAACTAGCGCTAATGCCGTTAGCCCTGTCAAAATCCATTTGGGCCACGCTGGAATTGCTAATTGAACCATTATTGTCTCCGTTCTTTGAATCTAAAACTCATTGTTGAGTGTGGTACAAAAGTACCGCATAAGTAAAATGATAGTATTAGTCTATTTGTTTAAGGGATGTGATTATGATTAATGTTCGTTGCAATGGACTCTGTATTATTCCCGAACGGACGTCAAAATAAAAGCTCGGGAGCAAATGATTGTCGATTATTCTGCTCGTGATTTCTGTTCCCAAAAGGTGCCCGCATACTTTTCTCGCAGCAGACGTTTGCTGTCTTGAGCACGATCCGCTTTACTAACCTCGATCCACAGTTGCGACAAGTGATACAGTGATTCCGCATGTGCATCCGCAGATTCGTTAAATATTAAGTGGGTGTGTAGAAACGCAAGGATAGCATCTTTGGGCTGTTTATTGCTGCGGTAACAAACACCCTGAGCATTGTATGCTTGAGCAAATAACTGTTTCTGCGTTTTAGGGTCATTGTCCTTAATCAACTTATCAGTCAGCGCTATCCCAGCTACCGCTTTTCCCGTTTCACCCAAACACCTTGCTTGGCCAGCTTTTGCCTCAGAAACGGTCGCTTGCATCAACGGCGTCGTCGCGGGAACCGCAGCGACTTTCTCGAACATGACCAACGCAGCGACATACTCGCCTTTACCCACTGTTGAATTAGCCAATCGCAACGTCCCTTTGATCTGTAAATCTGCCCAAGGAGATGTCGTTAAAATAGTGTACTGTTCAGCAGCCTTGTCAAAACTTCCCACCGCGTACGCTAAATCACCGAACAACTCGACGACTTCATAATAATGATAGCTATCAGCATGTTGTTGCAAAAAGGCGACTAACAGGTTACCAGCTTGATTTTTATCACCATCACCAGCAAGCGCGCTACGTGCATCCACTGCAGCAAGCATATAAGCAACCTCCTGTTTGACGAGATTATTCTGGATCGCATCAAGATTCACCTTGGCAAGTTCCGCTCGAGCGTCTTTTAACTGGCCTTTTCGAAACATCGCTGCCGCTTGTAAGACTTCGGTAGGGGAGTCCAAGAATTGGATTCGCGATACGTCGTTGGCGGCCAACTTACGCGGCACACCGTTAACTCGCACGGTCACTTCGTTTTTAGTAATCGAGTCAATCTGACCCTTCACTGAATCACCAGGACTGCTGATCAAGTAAATCTGATCCTTGACCTGTGCTTGCACAGCAGTCGTACCGACCAAAAACAGACTCGACAATAGCACGAGCTTTATTAGTTGCAATCGTTTGATCATTTGTAATATCCCTATTTATCTTTTTATCAATCGGCTGTCATCCGCGTAGGGGCGACAACAGCATTTTCCTCATAGCCACGCTGGGCTAACTCTACTTGTTTGCTAAACCAGTAACACGTTCACCCAGAGCTTTTTGAATTTGCCTTAACATCGCATCAAAGCGAGCCTGGAATTCAGGCCCGCCAAGTTCTGGGTATATTTTCTTTGTATTGAGTATCTCTAATTTGGCGTAACCCAAATATTTCTTTTTGTCTTCACCCGTCTTCAACATTGCAAAACCCAAACGGGCCTCGGCCATCCCCAGCCGCGACTCATAGTATTCGTTTTTAAATGTATCTTTACCCTGCGTTAACCGGCTTATTTTTCGCCAACCCCAGATTAAGTTGTCGCCACTTTTTAGTTCGCGAGCACCCCCAATGGCTAGCAAATATTTAGCCGAATCCTTTTCCAGCATGCCTATTTCACTGTAAGTGCGTGCGGCTTCTATTTGAACGCTGACGTTCGATGGTGTCGCTAACAGAATGTAAGCAAGCTCAGTCGAGGCTGCGGAGTAATCACCGATCTTCTTCATGACTTGAGCCAAATTCAAGCGAATCGAACCAATATATGCCTGCGACGTCGCAGGGTCTTCGTGCACCCAAGTTGGATCCGCTTTGCCTGTTGTTTTAATTTCGGTAAACTGCTTGATTGCTTTTTCGTAATACTCTTTGGCTTGAGGCGTCATCCTACCGTTGACCTCAAATCCGTTACCGAGACTCTGCATCGTAACGCCAACCCAATGCCGAACGGTAAACTGGTCCGACGTCTTGCTGACTTCATTGAGGAAAGTTTCGAAACCATTGGCGAGCACCTGTCGCTGAGCGTCATCACTGGCTGCGGCTAATTGAGCTTCCAATTCTCGAGCCAACGTAAAGTAAATGCTCACCAAACGTTTTTGCCCATCCGGTGTTTCGCCAACAAGGTCGTTTAGCTCAGCCATGATTGCTTTGGCGTCGTCAATGTGTGCTTGGGCGTCCTCACCAGATCCAAGCATGGCGATATGGCCACTTAGGGCAATTCGAAAACCTTGTTCAGCTAGCGAAGAACTGCTGGCCGCGGGATCGTTATTTCGAATCAACGTCAGCAATCCATAATCATCGGCTTCTAAATGAGTGACTGCTTTGGCTGCCTCACCCACTTGAATATAATACTGACAAGCCGACAACAAACCGTTCACGGAACTGGAAGTAATTCGAGCAGTTTTTGCACTGGCGGCTAAATGGTCTGTGCCGGCAGTCAACATTTCGGCAGCAACTGCTAACAACTGCGGAATCTCGGTTGCCAACTCAGCAAGACGCGCTGGATTAGATTGATTCTCTTTTAGTTTTTTCTCCTCCGCCGTTCTTTGGCGATACCGCAACCACATCGCTCGGCCCAAACGTAATTCAGACTCCAATCGCTCCGCAGCCCCTTCCGGAATATCCAACGTTAGGGTACGGGCGTCATCAAAGCGGCCAGCTTCGATCATGTAGGGCACGAGTCTTCGTCGAGCATCTATCGCTTCCTCACTAGTTTCCCAATTCTTGATCGTATATTCAGCGATATCAATCAACCGCAAGACTTCAAATTCGCGGTCGTCTTTGGCAGCTTGGTTGTAGAGTAATTGGTAGCAATTCAAGGCAATTTTCGCACAAGGCAACGCGGCGTTGGTGCCGGGATATCGCCGCGCCAAATATTCGCCCAAAACAGCCGCTTCAAAATATTGTTTGCGGCTGTAATTGATGAATGTCAAATAGTAATAGACTTCCTGCAGTTGTTCCACTGGCGTGTCAGCATCGGTAAACGCTAATGCCATTTCATAATATGACACAGCTGCAGCTTGCGTTGATTTATAATTTTCCCGAGCTTCACGCAATTGAGCTACTAAAACAATCTTATTAGCCTCATCGGTCTCGACCTCAATGGTTGCCGGCAAACTCTTAATGGTAAATTCCATCGTTTGAGCCGCCTCCATGTATTCCTTGCCCTGCGCCAAAGCCTCGGCGAATGTCTCTGGAGTTTTTTCTTCTTCATTCGCACCACCTGGCAAGTCAGGCAGAGACGCGATCAGATCACGCGCGGCACTTTTATACTGCCCAGGGTATTTGAGAATTTGTTGTGCTAGTTTGCGAGCTGCTACATATGCCTTGCGGGCTTCACGATCCTCGGGGTTTTTCTTTTCCAAGGTCTGAGCTTTTTGAATATAGGCCCGTGCAAGCTCTAGTTGAAATGCATGCCATTCGGCATTGTATGTTTCATTGGGCCGTATATCTGCGTTCCACTCGACGCCAATCGCCAATGCCTGTTCAATCTGGTTTACCGATTTATGCGATAGGACTTCGATATACAGCGGCATTGCTAGCGTGACAATATTTCTAAAGCCAGGTGTTTCGCGTTGGTCGACCACCTGTTTGAGATAACTCATTGCTTGCTTAGTGTCGTCCATTGCCAAATAGCACCGTCCCTGGGCAACTAAGGCTATTAACCCAGCACCTTTGTTACGGTACTTAATCGCTATTTCATCGTACTCAGGCAACGCTTGTTCAAATGCGGCCTTGTGTTCAGCTGTGCCCGGATCGTACGTCTTACCGATTTCCTCAAGCAATTTCGTGGCGGTAATCATCACTTGCAAGTAATTACCGTACAGCGATTTCCGCCGCTCAATTTGTGGCTGTTGCGTTTTGGGATCCAAAATCTTCGGTATCGCTTCTAATTCCGTTTTCAGTTGCGTTCGACCCGCCACATAGATCTCACGAGCTCGTAGCAACAGCGCTCGAGCTGTACCTAACATGTCATCGCGAACCGTCTTGTTCTCGTCTTTACTCGCTTCGAATAAGATAAGATTGGCTCGCTGAAATAATAGGTTGCCTAACTCGTTACTCGCAAGGATCTTTAGTTCAGCATTTTGAGACCCCTGAGCAAACTTCTCTAGTAATTGTTGAGCAACTGCAAATTGCTTATCTCGCTCGTCGCCGTTGCCAATCAGCCGAGCACTCTGAATGAGAACAAGGGCACGCTCATAGTCTAACTTGACACGAAACTCAGCCGAAAGTAGATCCTTCTCGACTTGTAGATCCAAGTAGTACTCGGCTAAATCATAATACTTCAGTTCTCGTAGCGATCTTAAAAACGCGCCTGCAGGCTCCTCTGCCTGGACCGCCTCTCGACCCAGTATGGTCACGCCCAGCAGGAATACGGCAAGTATTGCAAATCGCGTGGGTAATGCTCGACGCGTTAGTAGTAATAGAGTCCTACAACAGATCATTAATGTTCTTTTATTTACCGTTTTGGAAGAGATACAAGTTGCGAAGCTAAAGAGACCAACCTTGTGAGTAGGTCACGACAATTGTAACGCACTACAGCCGCAAAAGTACCTTCACAATCCTTGCAACTTGCGAAACTTCTGCAGCTTTCATAATAGGAATTATTATGATGATCTATGATCTATTTTATTTCCTGTTCACGTAACACTGGCGAGAGTTCCCAGTTTTGTAAAATAAATTCTATTTCACAT
>DTSG01000550.1 GCA_012965455.1 Planctomycetaceae bacterium
GTTGGTTGCATCACATGCCAAGGCTTAAATCCAGATTGCACATCACTAACTTGATGTCTGAGCCACTCGTCAAATCCATCTTCCGCCGCTTGTCGTACCGCGACTTCCCGTTTACTACGAGTCGTCACAAGTTGTTGTGCCTCCGTTACCGCTCGGGCAGCAAAGGGGGATGTGTATTTCAAGTATGGCTTGGCAGCACCCCCCGCTCGACCATCTTCATCGATATTGTCGAAGAACGCAAAGAGGCTGTAATAATCCGTTTGTGAAATAGGATCAAATTTATGGGAATGACATTGAGCGCAGCCTAACGTCAAACCTAACCACACGGTTCCCGTCGTATTCACTCGGTCAATCACATAGTCAATCCGCGATTCTTCCGGCAACCGTCCTCCCTCACCGTTTGTCATATGATTGCGATGAAAGCAAGTCGCGAGTATTTGTTCAGGGGTCGCCGCGGGCAACAAGTCTCCGGCAAATTGTTCTACCGTAAATTGGTCGAAAGGCATGTTGTTATTAAACGCCGTTACCACCCAATCACGCCAGGGCCAATTGTTGCGCGTGGCATCGCCTTGATATCCATCCGTATCAGAATAGCGAGCGGCATCGAGCCACCACATCGCCATCCGTTCGCCATAGTGCTTGGAAGCCAACAATCGTGAAACCAACTTAACATAAGCCTCGGGTGAATCATCCTTTTCAAAGGCACGCAGTTCCTCAAGTGTTGGTGGCAACCCGGTTAGATCAAGCGAGAGCCTTCTCATAAGCGTATTTTTCGCTGCTGGATTAGCAGGACGCATTTTATGTTGCTTCAGTTGACGCTGCACAAAGAAATCAATTGGGTGCATCTTCAAGTTATCGATTTCCGGTCGAATTGGTTTTTCAAAGGCCCAATGTTGTCCCCACGCGGCGCCTTGCTTGATCCACCGCTGTAGCAAATCTTGTTCTTGTTTGCTAAGTGGCTCTCGGCCAGAATCGGGTGGCGGCATTTGCAGATCCGCATCTCGACTTGTGATGCGCGCAATTAATTCACTCGCCTGTAAATCTCCAGGGACAACCACGGCATGATCACCGCGTTGTTGCAATACCGAGTCCTCAACATCGAGACGTAAATCTGCTTGACGATGCGTCTCATCAGGTCCGTGGCAATTAAAGCATCGATCCGACAAGATCGGTAGAATATCGCGACTAAAACGAATCGGCTCTGCCCCCGGCAAGCGGCACAGCGCTCCCGCAAACAAAAACAACCCGATGAATAATCGCAAAGACATGCCCATAGATTTTATTATAACAGAAGAATCAATCACGTTTGAAACGGATGGAGATACCGATGATAGTCAATCGCGATTCGAGTTTAACGTCACACCGTTGCCCGAGGTCAGTGGATATTGGCAAACACCCTTTACCACTTGGCAACCCGTGGCAATGTCAGACTTTAAAAGTGCCGCACCATCCATGTCCACATAATCTAGCAGCGGCAAAATCTGAGCGATTGCCGAAATACCGACAGTCGATTCGGTCATGCACCCCACCATTACCTGCAAATCATTTTGACGGGCAAGTTCAATCATTTGCCGCGCCGCTGTCAAACCACCGCATTTTACAAGTTTGATATTGATACCATGAAACCGACCGATACAACGTTGCACATCATCAAGCACCAAACAATTTTCATCTGCGATTAGCGGCAACTCAGATTGAGCAAACACTGCTGGCATTTGGTCAATCAAATCGGCAGCCAGCGGTTGCTCAATGAACTCCACTCCGAGGCTCTTCAGTGGACCTGAATTGGCAATCGTCTGCTCGGCCGTCCAAGCACAATTCGCATCAACTCGAAATATCGCATCCGTGTGCTCTC
>DTSG01000551.1 GCA_012965455.1 Planctomycetaceae bacterium
ACAACGGGAGAAGTTGGTATCAGCCAAGAAGCTGATGACATCCTGTTTGATTTCCCACAGCTTGACGACGAACTTTTTCAATATGATTGCGTCGTCGCCTTCGATCCCGACTGGCAACAGCTTGATGATTCACAACTACAACTCCTTGAAGAATGGGTCTCTGAAAATGCTGGTGGATTAATTGTGGTCGCCGGACCTGTGTTCACTCCCGAATGGTCACGAATGCGGCGCGGTCGACGGCCTGGTATAGACTTAATTAAGAACCTTTATCCCGTCGTCTTTTACAACCAAGGCGGTGTTACACTGAGCCTAGGTCGTTTCGGCGGTGATACCGCCTGGCCGCTGCAATTCTCCAATGAAGGACTAACGGCTGAATTTCTCTGGCTCGATAACGATCAACTCGGTAGTGAACAGGCATGGGCATCCTTCGATGGAGTCTTTGGCTACTACAAAGCCAAAGACCCTAAACCGGGCGCGAAAGTTTATGCGCGTTTTTCTGACCCCGAAACCGCGATCGACCAAGAACTTCCAATCTATATGGCAGGTCATTTCTATGGAGCAGGGCGAGTTTTCTATCAAGCCAGCGGCGAAATGTGGCGGCTACGGAGCATCGAAGAAGACTTTTTTGAAAAATACTACACCAAGCTAATCCGCTGGGCAGCACAAGGGAGATTGCTGCGTGACTCCAACCGCGGAGTCCTACTAACCGACAAAGACCGCTGCTTCCTCGGGGAACACATTAGCTTACGAGCCAAACTTACCGATGCTCAACGAGACCCCCTAACTGTTGAATTTGTGACTGCGACTCTAGTCAATCCAGATGGAACTCGTGACACAATTGAACTGGAAAAACTCGCTGATGCTACACAGCCTGGCATGTATGTCAGCCAATTTATTGCAACTCAACAAGGTGATTATCGCATAGAATTGGCATTACCAGGTAGTTCTGATTTATTGACGCGTGAAGTACGAGTCCGGGTGCCTCAATTGGAGATTGAAAATCCTCGACGTGACGATGCTCTGCTATCTCATGTCGCCGAGCAAACGTCGGGGCATTATTTTATCGGCATTGAAGACTCAACGAACACCAGTGCAAACCAATCGCTAACACAGATCATCTCGGCGCATGATCAGGAAACGGAATTACCAGGAACACCGGACCGAGATTTTGAGCAGCGATTGATGGGGTGGTTAATCGCTTTAATCAGTGGCGTCCTGTGCTTTGAATGGATCATACGCAGATTAAGTAAACTAGCCTGACAAGCAAGCAATCCAACTATCACTTTCACACCACGTTCCTCATGAATTAAATGAATAACCTCACGTCACAACTCGACCCGAAGATTCAACAGTTGCTGCAAACTCTGCGCACGCGAATCAAAATGTATGTCTGGGTTGAAGGCATTAGCCTTGGCATGATCTGGGTTACCTCTATGTTCTGGATCGGTTTGGCTATGGACTACCTGCCAATTTTGGTTGGTGCCAATGAATTGAGTTCCGTGGCTCGCGCTATTTTACTCGGCATCGTCGCTGCCGCCTTGGGCTATATTCTGTACCGTTGGGTTTTCCAGCGAGCGTTCATTGCCTTCTCCGATCGCAGCATGGCAATACTACTCGAACGTCAATTCTCCGCTTTCAATGACAGTCTTGTCACTTCTGTTACACTCAAAAAGAGCTCCACGGATGCTGACACTCACACCGATGACAACCATGAAGCTGATGTAGATAGCGACGTCACCTATAGTAGGCAAATGTTATCGGAAACTGTCGAATCGGCATTGCTATCGCTCGATGGCGTCGATGTCAACCAAGTCTTCAACAAGCGACTGCTGTTAAAACGCGTCGCG
>DTSG01000552.1 GCA_012965455.1 Planctomycetaceae bacterium
CGCATATTTCTTTAAAACAACGAATATCGCTGGCGAAGGATTGATTTTAACGGCTGGCGGTATCGATACGCATATTCATTTTATCTGTCCGCAGCAAATCCAAGAAGCGATTGCCAGCGGAGTGACCACGATGCTCGGTGGTGGAACGGGACCCGCAACGGGTACTTGCGCCACAACCTGCACGCCCGGGGCAACGCATATCAGAATGATGTTGCAAGCCACTGATGACATGCCGCTGAATTTTGGGTTCTTGGGAAAAGGGAACACTTCATTACCGGAAGGATTACATGAACAAATTACAGCGGGGGCGGTGGGCTTAAAACTTCATGAAGATTGGGGAACGACGCCAGCCTCGATTGACTGTTGTTTGACTGTTGCTGAGCAATACGATGTGCAAGTCGCTATTCATACCGACACGCTCAATGAATCAGGGTTTGTCGAACAATCGATTGCCGCACTTAAAGGCCGGACGATTCATACCTATCACTCTGAAGGTGCCGGGGGAGGGCACGCACCGGATATTCTCAAAGTAGTTGGCGAAGCGAATGTGCTACCGAGTTCTACAAATCCAACGAGACCCTTTACTATCAATACGATTGATGAACATCTTGATATGTTGATGGTTTGTCACCACCTTGATAAAAATTTGCCGGAAGATGTTGCCTTTGCCGAAAGTCGTATTCGGGGTGAGACCATTGCGGCGGAAGATATTTTGCATGACCTAGGTGCGATCAGTATTATGGGGTCTGATTCGCAAGCGATGGGGCGCGTAGGTGAGGTTATTTGTCGGACTTGGCAAACAGCGTGTAAAATGAAGCAGCAACGTGGCAGTTTGCCGGAGGATTCAGCGGAGAACGATAATCTTCGCATCAAACGGTATGTCGCAAAATATACGATTAACCCTGCCTTAGCGCATGGGATGGCTCAACATATAGGATCCGTTACGACCGGAAAATTGGCAGACTTTACGCTTTGGAAGCCGGCCTTCTTTGGAGTGAAGCCAGAGCTAGTCATTAAGGGTGGAGTGATTGCTTGGGCACAAATGGGCGACCCGAATGCATCAATTCCAACGCCTCAGCCAAGCTATATGCGACCGATGTTTGGTAGTTTTGCCAAAGCGACAGGACCCACATCGATTGCTTTTGTCAGCCAAACGTGTTTGGATCATGATGTCGCTGGTGAGTATGGATTGGCGAAGCGATTGGAGGCGGTTGTTGGCTGCCGTAGTGTTACCAAAAAGGATATGCAGCTCAATGATTTGACGCCAGATATTGACGTCGACCCTGAGACTTTTCAAGTTACAGTGGATGGTGAGGTGATTACTTGTGAGCCCGCTGTAGTATTGCCTTTGGCTCAGCGATATTCGTTGTTTTAAAGAAATATGCGTTTGGTATGTGTGATTTTCCAGTCGGTGTCTTTATTTTCACATTAGGAATTTGTTATGCGGAATCTTTGTAAGCAGTGTTCTCTATTGGCCCTCTTATTGATTGTTGGGATCAACGGGGAATTGTTGGCGGAACTCCGGTTGTCTGCGATTTTTGGTGATCAGATGGTGTTGCAACAAAAGCAGCCGGTTACGATTTGGGGCTGGGCAAAGGCGGGGGAAAAGATCCGAGTTGAGTTTGCTGGTCAAGAAGTGGAGACGACTGCGGGTCAGGACACACGCTGGCAGCTACAGATAGCTGCGCTGGATTCCAGTTTCGCGGCCCAGACGCTGGTTGTGATCGGTGACCGTGACACTGTGAAAATCAAGGATGTGCTGGTGGGTGAGGTTTGGCTTTGTGGTGGCCAGAGTAACATGGAAATGACCATGGGAGGGACGGTTAACCGCGATCTGGAAATTGC